>CAJQKG010000193.1 GCA_905478845.1 uncultured Luminiphilus sp. | reverse complement strand
CGCACAACAGCTTTGCGCGCGTTCATTTTCGTGGTGAGGAAAAATCAGATCACGCCCGCCACCGTGAATATCAATACTGCCTCCCAAGTGCGCCCTAATCATCGCAGAGCATTCTAAGTGCCAACCCGGTCGACCTCGGCCCCAGGGGCTCTCCCACCCAGGCTCCGCCGCGCTCGAGGGCTTCCAGAGCACAAAATCACCCGGATGGCGCTTATAGCTTGCGACCTTGACCCGGGCGCCGGCCAACATGTCGTCAAGGTGTCGGTGACTCAGCGCGCCATAACTGGGCATTGATTCGACAGAAAACAGCACGTGTCCCGCCTCCACATAAGCATGGCCGCGCTCGATCAGGCGCTCAGTCAAAGCAATCATCTCGGGAATATGCTCAGTGGCCATTGGCTCGATCGAGGGAGGCAGCGCGTGCAGCAGCGCCATGTCCTCTCGATAAGCGCTGGTGAACTCTCGAGACACTTCGCCGATATCACAATTTCTTTCCACCGCGGCCTGGATAATCTTGTCGTCGATATCGGTGATGTTGCGGGCATAAACCACGTTACCGTAGCGCGCAGACAACAGCCGATAAAGGCAATCAAACACCACCACCGGTCGCGCATTCCCAATATGAGCGTAGTTATAGACCGTCGGTCCACAGACATACATGGTGATGCGACTGTCATCGATTGGCGTAAAGACCTCCTTTACGCCCGACGCAGTGTTGTAGACCCTCAAATCAGTCATTGGGTGACGACCAGTTATCACGTAGTCCAATGGTCATATTAAAAACGGGAGTCTCACTGTGATACTCGTATCGATCGGCCACAAAATAGCCCTCACGCTCAAACTGGTACACCTCCTCAGGCACCAGCGTTGCGAGCATGGGCTCCACCACCGCATTCTCTACCACCACGAGACTCTCTGGGTTAATTGCCTCCAAGACATCGTCGCAGCGCCCCGGCGCCTCCTGAGAAAATAATCGGTCATAACATCTCACCACGGCAGGCACACAATGATCAGCTGACACCCAATGAATAACGCCCTTAGGCTTGACACCATCCTCAGGGTCCGTGCCCGGCGCTAACGTGATGCAGCGCGCAAAGACGTGTGTCACATTGCCTTCTGCGTCTGTCTCGCAGCGCTCCGCTTCGATGACTAGCGCACCTCGCAGACGAACGCGCTTTCCTAATACCAGCCGCTTGAACTGCTTGTTGGCGGACTCACGAAAATCCTGACGGTCGATAAAGAGCACCTGACTCAACGTCACTTCGCGCTGCCCAAAAGCCTCATCGGCAGGATGGTTGGGTAGTGACAACACGGACTCATTCGGCAAATTAGTGAGGGTTAAGCGCAGCGGCCGCAACACACACATGGCGCGGGGAGCCGTCTTATTGAGATGGTCACGGACCGCACTCTCCAGCATTGCCACGTCAACCATACTATCGGAACGGGAGGTACCAACTTCTTCACAGAAATGGCGAATCGCCGCCGCTGGGTAGCCTCTCCTGCGCAGCCCCGCAATCGTCGGCATTCGGGGGTCATCCCAGCCGGTCACCACGGCAGCATCGACCAACTGCTTCAACTGCCGCTTACTCGTTATGGTGTAACTCGTATTCAGCCGAGCAAACTCAATCTGCCGCGGGGTGTGAGGCACCGGCAAGTGCTCGATAAACCACTCGTATAACGGCCGATGGTCTTCAAATTCGAGGGTGCAAATCGAGTGGGTAATCCCCTCGATCGCATCCTCTTGTCCGTGCGCGAAATCGTAAGTGGGATAAATGGTCCAAGCCGTACCGGTCTGATGGTGTGCCACATCACGAATACGGTAGAGAATAGGGTCTCGGAGATTCATATTGGGGGCGGCCATATCAATTTTTGCCCGCAATACCTTTTCGCCCTCGGCAAACGCTCCCGCACGCATCTGCTCGAACAGCGCCCGGCTTTCGGACGCGCTACGGTCCCGAAAGGGGCTGTTCTGACCGGGCTCCACCAGAGAGCCGCGATAGCGCCTCGCTTCCTCCGCAGAGAGGTCGCATACATAGGCAAGCCCGCTATCAATCAAATGCAGCGCCCATTCATAAAACTGCTCAAAATAGGAGGAAGCAAAACGGACTTCGCCGCTCCACTCGTACCCCAACCAACGGACATCTTCCTGAATAGAGTCAATAAACTCTTGACTCTCTTTCTCGGGATTGGTGTCGTCAAAACGCAAATGACATCGCCCACCAAACTGTTCAGCGAGGCCAAAGTTGACGGTGATCGACTTCGCATGCCCAATGTGCAAAAAGCCATTGGGCTCAGGAGGAAACCTTGTCACCACCTCCCGAGTCCGACCCGCGTCGAGATCAGACTGAATTTGTGTCCGCAAAAAGTTACTGCGCAATTCTGCTGACATACCCACCCCCCAAATAGAGGGCCGTACTATACCAATGGGAAGCTGGCCATGGCAGGGGATCCCAGTGTGTTTAATACAAATTTGGGATCGCAACCCCCTCGCAACTCAGGTAGGATTCGCGCTTTCCTAATGACCCCTTGAGGACGACATGCCAACAGCGCACGTAACCATAGCCACGACCGTCGGTCAGATGACACTGGAATTAGATGCCGACAAGGCTCCTAAAACAGTCGAGAATTTTCTTTCGTACGTCGCCAGCGGCTTTTATGACGGGACGATTTTTCATCGCGTCATTGAAAACTTTATGATCCAAGGTGGCGGCTTCACAACTGACATGGAGCAAAAGCCCACTCAGGCGCCCGTCGATAATGAAGCGAATAACGGCTTGCAAAATCAGCGCGGCACCATTGCGATGGCGCGAACCCAAGATCCTCACTCGGCAACCGCACAGTTTTTTATCAACGCGCAAGACAACGACTTCCTGAATCATACCGGCGAAAACATGCAGGGCTGGGGATACACCGTCTTTGGTAAGATCACAGAAGGCGAAGCAGTCCTCGATAAAATTCGCAGCGTGCAAACGGGTAGCCAGGGGGGTCACCAGGACGTCCCGACAGACCCCATCATCATTGAGAGCATCTCAGTCACAGAGTAAGACGGAGGAACGGTGCACCGACTTTTCATTAGCGATCTGCACCTCAGCAATCAAACCCCGTCTATCGAGACGGGGCTCAATGACCTAATGACTCGGGAGCGTGGTGTCGAGTCACTGGTTATTTTGGGTGATTTTTTTGAAGCATGGGTTGGCGATGACGATGACGACCCGCTAGCCGAGAGAATCAAAGACCTACTGCGACAGCTTAGCGTGGCTGGCTGCGAAATTCTTTTGTGTAGGGGTAACCGAGATTTTATGCTCGGCCAGCAGTTTGCCGCCGATGTCGGCGGCACGTTACTCGCTGACGTGACCCTCCTCGAGGTCGCGGGCGCGCCTGCCATCGTGCTACACGGCGACACGCTGTGTACCGATGATGCCGACTACCAACAGTTTCGCGCCCTAGTGCACTCCCCAGATTGGCAGGCCGAGATGATGGAAAAATCCCTCGGCGAGCGCCGAGAGCTCGCGCTGCAGCTCAGAGCGCTGAGTATCGATGCGGCCAGCAACAAAGCGGAAGACATCATGGACGTCAATGCGAGCGCAGTTGCCCAACTCATGAGTGATCATGACATCAGCAGAATGATACACGGACATACTCACCGACCCGCTAGGCATAGCACTGCGGCTGGGGAGCGTATTGTGCTAGGTGACTGGAGTGCTCAACAGGGGTGGTTACTGAGAGAAAACGGCGCAGACCTGACGCTAGAGCACTTTAGTCTCAATCCTTGACCGCCTCTGGTGGGCCACTGTGAAAGCGAAATTCCGTGTCAGGTGACTGTATCAAATCCGCTTCTAGGCCTCGGAAGTAAGTCAGGCGTTGATCGAAGGTTTGTGCGTCACATAGCGGTCTGGCGAGCGTTAGGTAGTCGTTGAAGTGTCGAGCTTCGCTTTTCAGCAACGACTGGTAAAAATCTTGGAGCTCCGGCGCCAAGGACGGCGCCAAGCGCGCAAACCGCTCACAAGAGCGCGCCTCGATGAGTGCGCCCACAATCAACGTATCGACCAAACGTCCGGGTTCTTGCTTCCTGACCCCTTTATGCAGCCCCTGCGCATACCTCGACGCACTGAGTGGGGCATAAACGATGTCGCGAGATCGCATTAGCCGCAACACCTGCTCAAAATGCCGCAGCTCCTCCCGCGCTAATCGAGACATTTTATCCAGCAACCCTGCCTGCTCAACATAGCGATGCATCAGACTTAACGCTGTTGCCGCCGCTTTTTTTTCACAATTGGCGTGATCGATCAGCAATGTGGCCTCGTGCTGAGGCTGAAGCGCCTCGTTCACCCAGGCCTCTGGCGTCACACAGGGTAAAAAAGCCTCAACGGGTGCCAGTAAACGCGCATCAACGCTCATGGTGCCGCCTGTTCAATGCCGTTGTCGCCAAACATATCGGCGGTCGCGATATAGCGGTCGTAATGCGCTGAGGACAGCACCCAGAACTCTTCATCAATCTGATCTCTTAAGTCCACCAACGGCACGTGTCGAAACGGGGCAAGCACCTCGAAACCAAATTGCTCTGGCGCAGCAATCTGGGCAGCACCTGCCTTCAGCAAAACAAACACATGACAGTAGGGATCATGATCGGCCTGATAACGAATTTTCTGCACCTCCAGCTGCCAATGAAGCAGCTTTAGATCCATTATGCGGAATTTATTGGCGACACAAAGCGCCAGAAACTGCGCCAAACGCTGGTCAATGGCGCGCTTTTGCTCCTGTGAGTAACCGTTCCAATTAATCACCTCATGGGTAAACCGCTTGCAACCACGACAGACAACATCGCCGATGCCGGTCGAACAGACACCAATACAAGGGGTTTTGATAGCGATTAAGCTCGACACGGACTCTCCTCTACTGTCCCAAAGTTTAGCAGTTTCTCACTACCGCTCGGGCACTGGCGGCTCATGGATCGAATGAATGCCTAATATTTGAAGAAACTGCCTTACTGATGGCACACCAGCCAAGCTATACTCCGCGCGCTGAATCACTGCCCTAACGAGGACCCCTCATGCTGGACGCTTATAGACAACACGTGGCCGAGCGCGCCGCTATGAACATTCCCCCCGCCCCATTGTCGCCTGAGCAGGTCGCGGGATTAGTCGAGCTCATTCAAGAGCCCCCGGCGGGAGAAGAGGCTTTTCTCATCGAGTTACTGTCGGAACGGGTCCCACCCGGCGTCGACGAAGCGGCCTACGTCAAGGCGGGGTTTTTGTCGTCGATTGCGAAGGCAGAGACACAGTGCGCGCTTATTAATCGTGAGCAGGCAGTGACCTTACTCGGCAATATGCTCGGCGGCTACAACATTGGAACACTCATTGGCTTACTGGAGGACGGTGAGGTCGGCGCCAGTGCTGCGAGAGAGTTAAAGCGCACTATTTTGGTCTTTGACGCCTTCCACGACGTGCAGCAACTCGCAGAGAATGGGTCAGCACATGCGCAATCGGTTCTCGACAGCTGGGCAGCAGGAGAATGGTTCACCAGCCGGCAGGAGGTACCAGAGTCCCTCAAAATGGTGGTTTTCAAGGTCACTGGAGAAACCAATACAGATGATCTTTCACCCGCTCCTGATGCTTGGTCGCGACCTGATATTCCGCTTCATGCGCTGGCGATGTTTAAAATGGCCAGAGACGGAATCGAGCCTGATGAACCTGGCACCACAGGGCCACTCCAATTGATCAAAGAGATTCAATCGAGCGGGCTACCCGTTGCCTTTGTCGGTGATGTCGTTGGAACCGGCTCTTCGAGAAAGTCTGCTACGAACTCAGTGCTTTGGTATTTTGGTCAGGACACACCGGGCATCCCTAACAAGCGTGCCGGCGGTGTTTGCATCGGCGCAAAAGTCGCGCCCATTTTTTACAATACGATGGAAGACGCAGGCGCGCTGGTATTTGAAGCCCCGGTAGATCAGCTACAAATGGGTGACGTCATCGAAATACGGCCCTATGAGGGCGTCATACTGTCTGAATCGGGCGACGTATTGTCAGAGTTTGCCCTTCGCTCTGATGTCCTGCTTGACGAAGTGCGGGCGGGAGGACGCATCAATCTCATTATTGGCCGCGGCTTAACCACCAAAGCAAGGCAAGCACTCGGGCTCGATGAAAGCGCGCTTTTTCGCAAGCCAACGCCGCCTGAAGAATCGGATAAAGGCTTCACGCTGGCTCAAAAAATGGTGGGACGAGCCTGTGGCGTAGAGGGCATTCGCCCGGGCACCTACTGTGAGCCACAGATGACAACCGTCGGCTCTCAAGACACGACCGGGCCAATGACGCGTGACGAGCTTCAAGATTTGGCCTGCCTAGGCTTTTCAGCTGACCTCACCATGCAGTCTTTTTGCCACACCGCCGCTTACCCCAAGCCCGTTGATATCAATACGCAACACACGCTCCCAGACTTCATCACCACTCGCGGCGGTGTTTCGCTGCGTCCCGGCGATGGCATTATTCATAGCTGGCTAAACCGCATGCTGCTGCCCGATACCGTCGGCACCGGTGGCGACTCACATACCCGGTTCCCCATGGGGATCTCGTTTCCGGCCGGATCCGGATTGGTGGCCTTTGCTGCTGCAACAGGCGTGATGCCATTAGACATGCCAGAGTCGGTGTTGGTGCGCTTTCGGGGCGACATGAGACCCGGCGTGACATTGCGCGACTTGGTGCATGCCATTCCCTACTATGCGATACAGCAAAACCTGCTCACGGTGGAGAAAAAAGGTAAGAAAAATATCTTTTCTGGCCGTATTTTAGAAATCGAAGGGTTGGATTCACTCACGGTTGAACAAGCCTTTGAATTGTCCGACGCCTCAGCAGAGCGCTCCGCAGCCGGTTGCACGATCAATCTGGGCGAGGACACGATTGCAGAATACTTGCGCTCTAATATTGTCTTACTGAGATCTATGATCGCTGAAGGATACGGTGACGCACGAACCCTGGAGCGGCGCGCACGGAATATGGAAGCCTGGCTAGCGGATCCCAAACTACTCGCTGCAGACCACGATGCCGAGTATGCCGCGGTGATCGAAATAGATCTTGCAGACATCGATCAACCCATCGTTTGCGCACCCAACGATCCTGACGATGCGCGACTGCTTTCAGAAGTTCAGGGCGACACCGTCGATGAGGTCTTTATTGGCAGCTGCATGACCAATATCGGTCACTTCAGAGCGGCTGGAGAACTCCTCAAGGCTCATGGGGCTCCGGTTTCCACGCGGATGTGGATTTGCCCGCCCACGCGCATGGATGAAAACCAACTCATGGAGGAAGGCTATTACGCCATCTTTGGACGCGCAGGAGCGCGTACCGAAATGCCGGGGTGCTCGCTGTGCATGGGCAACCAAGCCCGCGTTGCGCCGAAATCGACGGTGCTGTCGACCTCTACGCGCAACTTCCCCAATCGACTCGGCGAAGGGGCTAATGTCTATCTAACCTCGGCCGAACTGGCTGCGGTAGGCGCCCTACTTGGCAAGCTCCCGACGCCGGCTGAATATCTCGAATACGCCGGAAAAATCGATTCTATGGCCGATGAAATTTATCGCTATATGAACTTTGATCGGGTGCTGGCATTTCAGAAACTGGCGGAGGATGGCCAGCGCATTGCTGCCACGATTATTGACGAGGTCGCCTAGCAGAATCGCTCAGCGGCGATGCTGTGCGGCTGAGAAACCTTTCAAGCAATCGGCTTGAAGGTCTTCGACATCCTCTAGGCCAACGGCAATACGAATCAAGCCTTCATGAATGCCAGCGGCAGACCGCTGGCGCTCTGTCAGACGGCCATGCGTTGTCGTGGCGGGGTGAATAATGGTCGTTTTCGCGTCGCCGAGATTCGCCGTGAGAGACATGAGTTGCGTATGGTTAATAAAGCGCCAAGCCGCCTCGCGCCCACCGGTTATTTCAAAGGCAATGACACCCCCAAATCCGCGCTGCTGTGAGGCCGCTAGGGCGTGACCGGGGTGATTCGGCAGCCCACAGTAGTGCACTTGCTCAACCCCCGGCTGCTCCACTAACCATTCCGCCAAACGTTGCGCATTTAGGCAGTGGGCGCGCATGCGAAGATCGAGTGTTTCTAAGCCCTTGAGCATAATCCAGGCATTAAACGCACTCATCGTCGGTCCACAGGAGCGATTAAACGCCACCACGGGAGCAATGAGCGCCTCGCTACCCACTAGCGCGCCGCCTAGGACCCTGCCCTGCCCATCTAAATACTTGGTCGCAGAATGAGTCACGATGTCGGCACCCAACGCCAGTGGATTTTGCAGGGCCGGGGTACAAAAACAATTATCGACGGCGAGGATTGCATCGAGATCACGACTTAGCTGCGCAAATGCAGGCAGGTCAGCGATCGCATTAAGGGGATTTGACGGCGTCTCGAGAAATAAGAGACGCGTCTGTGGCGTGGCTGCCTCACGCCAATCATCGACCCGCGTTAAGGACACAAAAGTGACCTCGACGCCAAACTTTTTCAGGACCTTATCAAACAGGCCCACTGTTGCTCCAAACACATCCTGCGAGCACAGGACATGATCGCCGGCACGCAAATGTGTCATGCATAACGCCAAAATAGCGGACATCCCAGATGCCGTGGCAGCAGCGACCTCCCCCTGCTCTAAAGCGGACAACCGCTCCTCAAATCCTCGAACGGTGGGGTTGGTGTAACGCGAATAGACATTGCCCGCGAGCTCTCCAGAAAACTTGGCCTCAGCCTCTTCAGCTGATGCGAACAGAAAACTCGATGAGGCAAATATGGGCTCTCCATGTTCGGCCTCATGGGTGCGCCGAATGCCTGCGCGCACTGCTTGTGTGCGTGAGCCTGCTGAGCTCAGCCAGTCACCCGAATCATCTGTCATCGTTCAATTGTCATTGTGTAGGCCCACCACCGCGCCATCACTGACCCCTCGTGCGTCGCCATGGCGCTTCGCACTGTCTGCACGCGCAGCCTGAATCGACTGCAGGTAATGCTCGTCAATGTTACCCGTCAAATAACGGCCGTCAAAAACCGACGACTCAAAGCCGTCGACGGCCGGATTACCTTCCCGTGAACAGGCCAACAGATCTTCAAGATCCTGATATACCAGCCAGTCTGCGCCAATTTCCTCACGGACTTCCTCCACCGTGCGTCCATGGGCAATGAGCTCATCCGCGGCGGGCATGTCGATGCCATAGACATTGGGATAGCGAACAGGCGGTGCCGCCGAGGCAAAATAGACCTGCTTAGCGCCCGCTTCTCGGGCCATTTGGATGATCTGCCCACAGGTCGTACCCCGGACAATCGAATCATCGACCAAGAGCACTGTCTTATCTTGAAACTCAAGCGGCACCGGGTTGAGTTTCTGCCGCACTGACTTCTTGCGCTCACTCTGCCCCGGCATAATGAAGGTTCGGCCAATGTAACGGTTTTTCATGAACCCCTCGCGGAACTTGACGCCCAGCTCATAGGCCAATGACTGTCCCGCCACTCGGCTCGTATCGGGAATGGGGATCACCACATCAATGCCATGTTGCGGACGCTCTCGCAACACCTTCTTGGCCAGTGCCGCGCCCTGCCGCATTCGGGTTTTATACACCGAGATGCTATCCATCAACGAATCCGGACGGGCGAAATAGACGTGCTCAAAAATACACGGCGTGAGCTTGGGGTTCTCAGCACATTGCTGACGATGCAACGTGCCGGCCTCGGTAACACAAATAGCCTCACCAGGATGCACATCACCAATCAGCTCATAACCCGACACGTCTAATGCCACACTCTCCGAGGCAACCATATATTCGACGACACCCGACGCGGCGACCCGCTGCCCAACTACCAAAGGTCGAATACCGTGCGGATCGCGAAACGCCACCAACCCGAACCCAGCAATCAAGGCAACGGCGGCATACCCACCTTCACATCGTTTATGAACCGTACTGATCGCCGTAAAAATATCCTCGGGCATAGGCATCAACTTACCTAGCCGGTGCAACTCGTGAGCAAACACGTTGAGCAGCACTTCTGAGTCGGAGTCCGTATTAAGGTGGCGCAAATCAGACTGAAACAGCTCATCACTCAGGAATGCCGAGTTGGTCAAATTGCCGTTATGAGCGAGCGCGATGCCATAGGGCGAATTCACATAAAAGGGCTGAGCCAGTGCCGCACCAGAGCTGCCTTGAGTCGGATACCGAGCATGCCCTATCCCAAATCGACCCAATAACCGCGCCATGTCAGTGGACCTAAAGACGTCGCGCACCAGCCCCTCGCCCTTGCGCTGCATCAACTTGCCATCTGAGCAGGTCATGATGCCCGCTGCATCTTGTCCACGATGCTGCAGCATGGTCAGCGCATCATAGATGTCCGCAGCAACATCACGCTCTCCCACCATGCCCACCAATCCACACATATTACAATCCTAGCCCTAGAGCATTTCGGTTGATTCAATTGTCTCTTTTACTGTCTCAGCAGGCTGCGCTTGCATGACCTCATCAAAGTTTGCGCCAACCCATTCGGCCACCCAGTCAACCGGCGGCATCAGCACCGCGGAATCGAGCAGATCCTCATCTGAATCCGGGAGCGCACCGCGCAACAAGACGCTGATCGCCGCAACAATAATCACGCCACGTAACCAGCCAAACAGACCCCCGAGTAATCGGTTACCTAGGTGAAAACCGGGTTGTCTCATCTGCCTAGACAGAAAGGCCGCAAGGACACCGAACATCAGTAAGACGGCGATAAATATTAAAATCCAACCCAACAAGAAGCGCGTCGTTGGATCATCAATAAGCCCTCTCATCAGATTGGCGACCGCCTCCACCAAAACATTGGCGGCCAAGAAGGCGCTGATCCAGCCGAGAATGGATAAGGCCTCCCGCGCAAATCCCCGGACTAGACCATACCCCAGCGAAATGACCCAGACGAGGACGATAAACCAATCGTACAAATTGAAATCACCCATCGCCGACACTGCGCTCTCAATCTCGTCAAGCATATTACTGCGTATACCTTAAAATCTCAGACTCAACACCAAGCGCCTTATCGATTTGCGGCCTCAATCGCTGCAGCCGCTCGCGTTCCGCATTAGGCCCGATCTGCACTCGAAACAACGACTCGTCACCTCGCATAAAACGCCGATAAAATGCCTTGTAACCTTGCCTTGTTAAACTCGAGACCACCTCAATAGCGCGCGCCTCGCTAGCGAGCGTTGCCACTTGCAAGACCCAAAATTGCGCCAATCCCGCTTCATCAATTAAGACACTATCGGGCTGCTTAGCCGCCTCCGATGCCTCCACCGCCGCCTCATTAGCGGCTGGCACATCGAACTGCAGGGTCGCGCCTTGATCAATAAAGGTATTGTCATCGGCGGCGCTCTGCAACGCCTCAGGTACGCTAGGCGTGGTCGGCAATTGGGCTTCTACGTCAGCTTGGTAACTTTTGGGGCGGCTAATCGGCGTACGATCGATTCGCGGCGCCTCAGGTATTGGCGCAAGTACAA
The DNA here is from genome assembly GCA_905478845.1 of uncultured Luminiphilus sp. GTDB lineage: Bacteria > Pseudomonadota > Gammaproteobacteria > Pseudomonadales > Halieaceae > Luminiphilus. The sequence continues at coordinate 23,521 of CAJQKG010000193.1, read as the reverse complement.
GCGGATCGCGCACGTCTGGCGCAGTCACAATCAGCGGCCAAAAGACAATGCCTAGCGCAACGAGCACCAGCGTTCCGACGAGACGTTGTCTCAGTAACGAATCCAACTAACCCTGCTCCTCCGGTTCGCTTGCACTATCGATGATCGAAAAGGCGTCGCCTACCAACCAAAAAGACCCAAAGATTACGATGCGATCACCCGCTGTGCAGCGACTTTTTAATGCATCCCAAACACGCTCAAAAGTGCCTGAGTCGACTACACGATCCCGTCCAATAACACCGACCAGCTCTGCCGCTGACTGAGCCCTAGGCACCTGCGGCAAGTCGATGACGTTCCACTCATCGAACGCCCCATCGCAAGCAGAAATCATATCATGGATAGGCTTATCGCCCATGACAGCGAACACCGCGCGCGTGGTGCCCTCGCTGGGTGTTTCGCTTAAGTGGCGCATCAGAGCCTTCACTGACTCGGTGTTGTGGGCCACGTCAAAAACATACTCCACTCCGTCGATGACCCGTTGGCTGAGCCTGCCAAGCAGTTGAACCTGACCCATCTGCGCCAACACCCCCTCATGAAGGTCCCCACAGTCAGCGACTTCTAAGGCCTGTATGGCTGCGCCGATATTGCTCGCTAACAATCCACTGGCAGCAGGCAAATCAGTTTTCAGTCCCCCGGCAGTGGTCAGCCCTGTGTCATCGATGCGCCAGTCTCTGTTGATCAGCAATGCGTGCGCCTCTCTCTGATCTAGCGCCGCTATTAGCGTGTCGGGAGGGTCGGTCTCGGCGACCACACAAGGACGGTGTTGCCGAGCAATCCCGGCTTTCTCAATGCCAATAGACCCGCGATCTGGGCCCAGCCAGTCGGTATGATCAAGCCCGATACTGGTGATGACACTGACGTCAGCATCTAGGATATTGACCGCATCCAGACGGCCCCCTAACCCCACCTCGAGTACCTGTACGTCCACCTTGCGCTCACGAAATAACCATAACGCCGCCAACGTAGCCGATTCGAAATAAGTCAGACTGACATCACCGCGCGCTACTTCTATTTGTTCGAAAGCTGCCACGATCTCGGCATCCGCCGCTTCACGCTCGTCAATGCTAATCCGCTCATTAAAACGCAACAAATGGGGCGAAGAGTAGGTACCCACAACCTGCCCCATGGCTTTCAGCCCTGCGGTCAGTAGTGCCGCCACGCTGCCCTTACCGTTTGTCCCGGCCACCGTCACCGTTTTGGGCGCTCCTCGCAGCACACCCAGTGCTTCAGCCACCGCAGCAACCCGGTCCAGCCCAAGATCGATTTCTGTAGGATGTTGTGATTCTAAGCGGCTGAGCCATTCGCTCAGTGTGAGGCGCGGCGCCGGTGTGTTAGGCACTTCCCCCGCGCTCGATTAACTCGCCCTCCAATACTGGCGCTACCCCTCCAGGCGACACGTAGTTAGTCAGTTTTGCCAAGACTCGCGACAACGTATCCCTCATATCATTGCGATGCACAATCATATCGATAGCGCCGTGCTCCAGCAGGAACTCGCTGCGCTGGAATCCCTTGGGTAACTTTTGTCGGATCGTTTGCTCGATGATATTAGGACCCGCAAAACCTGCCCGAGCATCGGGCTCCGCAATATTGATATCACCGAGCAGTGCTAATGAAGCCGAAACGCCGCCATAAATAGGGTCCGTTAATACAGAGATATAGGGCGTACCCTGCGTCTTTAGCCGTTCGATAACCGCGGATGTTTTTGCCATCTGCATGAGCGAAATGAGCGCCTCCTGCATGCGCGCGCCACCGGATGCAGAAAAACAGATAAGCGGGATATTTTGCTCCAGTGCCACGGTCGCGGCCCGGGTGAATTTTTCTCCCACCGCATACCCCATTGAGCCACCATGAAAGTCGAACTCGAAGGCCACCGCGACCAAGTCAAGACCGTGAATGCTGCCGCGCATTGCAATCAACGCATCCCTTTCTCCCGTACTTCGTTGCGCAGCGGATAATCGGTCACGATACTTTCGTTTGTCTTTAAACTTAAGATGATCGACGGGCTCAAGGTCAGCAAACAGCTCAGTGGGATCTCGGTCTAAACACAGCTCAAGACGCCTGCGCGCACCAATCCGCATATGATGGTCGCATTTTGGACAAACCTCAGCGTTGCGCTCCAGATCAGCTTTATACAGCACGGCTTCGCACTTAACGCACTTCTTCCATAGCCCCTCGGGAACACTGGCCCGATGCGGACTCTCGTCTTTCTTGACGCCAGAGGGCAGGATCTTGTCAATCCAACTCATGGGATTCTCCACCACATTGTCGCGCTCAGTATACGAGTGGGAGACGTTTCTAGGAAGGTGAAGAATCCATACCCAGTCGAATACTTTCTAACAGTGCTACGGCGGCGGCATGCACCTGACTTTCTGTTGCCGCCGGCTCATGCTCAGTAACCCTCACCATCGCATCAATCAGGGCGCTACCAACCACTACCGCGTCGGCCACGGCGGCCACGGCGCGCGCACTAGCCGCGTCTTTAATGCCGAATCCGACGGCTACAGGCAGCGCTGTTTTGCTCCGAATAACTGCCACATTACGTGCCACCTCATTCGCATCAAGGTTCCCAGAGCCAGTGACGCCCTTTACCGCGACGCAATAAATGAACCCTCGCGCCCGCTCTACGATCGTTTCAATGCGCGCCGTTGGCGTCGTCGGTGAGATCAAGAATATATTGTCCAAGGCAACGGCCTTTAACGCCGTGTCTATCGCGTCAACTTCCTCTGGCGGCAGATCGACGGTAATGAGGCCGTCTACACCTGCTTTTGCGCCGGCGGCGGCAAACGCCTCATAACCAAAACGCTCGATCGGATTCGCATATCCCATCATGATGATCGGCGTCTGTTGATCCTCTTGTCGAAACACGGTGACGATGTCTAAAACACCCTGCAATGACATGCCATTCGCCAGCGCGCGCTCGTGCCCCTTTTGAATCACCGAGCCCTCAGCCATCGGATCAGAAAATGGGACGCCGACCTCAAGAATGTCAGCGCCCGCCGCCACCAGCTGATGAAGCAGCCCGACAGTGCCACTCGGACTGGGATCGCCGGCGACGACATAAGACACCAAGCCCTGACGACCCTCATTCTGAAGACGCGCAAAAGTTGCGCTTAACCGGCTCATCAGGCGCTACACCTCAATACCTTCAATCGCCGCCACGGTCAGGATATCTTTATCACCGCGGCCCGATAGATTCACAATAATGTGCTCATCTGGCGACATTTCAGCCGCCAGTCGCTCTGCATAAGCCATCGCGTGTGCTGTCTCCAACGCGGGCATAATGCCCTCCACACGAGTCAGTCGATGAAAGGCTGCCAACGCTTCGTCGTCATTAGCCACCACGTAATTGACGCGCCCAATATCCTTCAACCAAGCATGCTCAGGCCCCACCCCGGGATAATCTAGCCCCGCAGAAACGGAGTGTGTATCAAGAATTTGTCCGTCGTCGTCTTGCATGAGATAGGTACGATTGCCATGCAGCACTCCCGGAGATCCGACCGACAACGGCGCGGCGTGAGCGCCCGTCTCGAGACCTTTACCGCCCGCCTCGACACCGTACATTGCCACTTCAGTGTCTTGCAGAAAGGGGTGGAACAAGCCGATGGCGTTAGAGCCCCCCCCCACACAGGCGACTAGCGCGTCGGGTAACTTGCCCGCTTGCGCCAATGACTGCACTCGCGCCTCTCGGCCAATCACACTTTGAAAATCTCTAACCAGCATCGGATAGGGGTGGGGTCCCGCGACAGTGCCGATGATGTAGAACGTATCGTCAACGCGGGTCACCCAATCTCTCAACGCCTCGTTCATGGCATCTTTGAGCGTCCGTGAGCCGGAGGTAACGGGCACCACCTCGGCACCCAGTAGCTTCATACGGTACACATTGAGCGACTGACGGCGAATATCCTCTTCACCCATAAAGACGTGACATTCCAAACCAAGCCGCGCCGCTACCGTTGCTGTCGCCACACCGTGCTGACCCGCACCCGTTTCGGCAATGACCCGACGCTTACCCATATGCTTAGCGAGCAAAGCCTGCCCAATGGTGTTATTCACCTTGTGCGCGCCCGTATGGTTGAGGTCTTCACGCTTCAGATAAATGCGGCCACCCCCGATCGCATCAGACAATCTCGATGCCTCGTATAAAGGAGAGGGCCGACCGACATAATGCGCTAGATCCGTATCAAACTCTCGCCGAAACGCCGCATCATCTTTTAGACGCGCGTAGAGCGCCTCTAAATCCGACAGTGCGGACATCAATGTCTCCGCAACAAACTTGCCACCGAAATGCCCGAAGCGACCGTGTGCATCGGGAACCGACGCAAAAAGCTCTGGCGTAATCTCTATTGTCATGACTGGATACCCTCTGCAGCCGAATGCACTGCGTCAATAAATGCTTTCATTTTCGTCAGGTCCTTTATGCCCACTTCTTTCTCAACACCACTACTCACATCGACCGCAGCAGGTCGCACCTGCGCTATGGCAGCCGCCACGTTCTCGGCCGAGAGTCCACCCGCTAATATCAGGCGGCGGTTCATACCCGGTTCCACCCAATTCCAGTCGAAAGACTGGCCACTGCCGCCAAATTGACCCGCATGCACGCTGTCCAGCAGCAACGCCGCAGCACTGTCGTAAGCAAGATGCTCTGCGGCTAAATTGACGTCACCCGACATCGGTATCGCCTTAATATACGGCCGATTAAATTGTCGGCAAAACGCCTCGCTCTCGGCACCGTGAAATTGCACAGCATGTAACGGCACACGATCCAATACCGCCTGAACCTCTTCGGCCGACTGATTAACAAATAATCCCACCATCATACCCAAGCCGGATATACCCCGACTGATGTCAGCGGCGACCTCGATAGACACTGCCCGCGCACTCTTGGGGTAGAAGACACAGCCAATCGCATCGGCCCCCATCGCCAAAGCACTCTCCGCATCATCACGGCGGGTAATACCGCATATTTTAATGCGCACAGGTCGAGCCTCTTTGAAAAGGGTCACAGTTTAACAGAGTCCAACGCGCTCTAGCGCGCAGCGTCTCTTACAGATAACCCTCTAGCAGACTCGGTCCCTCGGGGGTAATGGGTAACGCAAACGCGTCGGCATAACCCACCTGCACCAGATACAGCCCCTCAGCGGGAGCAGTATCTCCCGCCGCCGACCGATCTCGGCCCATGAGTACAGATCGAAAGTCATCGACCGACTGGGCACCCAGACCCACCGCAATGAGCGAACCGGCGATATTTCTCACCATGTGATAGAGAAAAGCGTTAGCTGTGACGTCGATGACAACGCGTTGTTGACGAGACTCAACGGAGCACGCCGAAACACATCTCATCGGTGTGCTCGCCTGACAGTGAGCCGCTCGAAAGGCGCTAAAATCTTGCTCTCCTAGCAGGCACTGTGCCGCCTCATTCATCACCGCTACGTCAAGCGGCCTTCGCTCCCAAGCCACTAGTCCATCGAGTAATGCGGGGCGCTGGTCTGTATTGCAGATGATGTAGCGATAGCGCCGCGATGTGGCGCTAAATCGAGCATGAAATTCAGTGGCGACGGGCACTGCCCAGTGAATCCTGATATCAGCAGGTAGATGACGATTGGTGCCCATGACCCAAGCCTTAGGACTGCGCCCGACGGGATCGTCAAAATGAATCACCTGACTAAAGGCATGCACGCCTGTATCGGTGCGACCAGCACAAACTGTCCTCAGTGGCACGCCGGCGATTTTTTGTAGGGCCTCTTCTAGCGCCTCCTGCACCGTCGGCACAACAAGGTGCGGCTGGGCTTGCCAACCGTGATAGTGACCACCGTGATACTCCACGCGAGCAGCAACGCGCTGCCCAGCGGTCAAAGGCTGATTAGAGAGTCGCGCCATGTCACGACACATCAAGACGATTGAGCAACGCTCTCGCCTCGGCTTGTTGAGACAGGCTACCCTCTGCAATCACTTGCGTCAGAACAGGATACGCGCCCTCCTCATCCCCCATATCAATATAGGCTCTGGCCAAGTCAAGCTGGCTATCAACCGGGTCAGTCTCTAATCCATAAATCGAATCACCCGCTTGAGATTCGAGCGTCAAGGTGCCTTTGGGGGCTAACGAGAGCCGATCGCGCGCCATGGACTCTGACGCCTCCGCCTCAGCCGCGGGCTCGCCCTCTAACGGCGAAACGGTATCAGGCGTAGTCCGCTCACTCGTCGTTAACGCACTGTCATTGTCTGCCGAAGGTGACACCTCAGCTGGCGAGCCAACATCGCTAATGGGGTCGCCGCTACCCTCGCCCCCAGCAGGCAACTCCGCTGCTGCATTGGACACACCCTCATGCGGCTTCACGGTACTATCGATCTCAGAATTGCTGTCGTCCACTGCTGTCGCTTTCGCCTGATCACTCTGATACCTCGCCGGCTGAGCGGGGGCGTCTGCCGGCACTGCGCGCTGGCGCCGATAAAACCACCCAAGGCTCAGCACGAGGCAGAGGATGGCTCCCAACAGGGCGGCTGGTGAGGTCGCTGCGTCAACGAGTCGACCCTGCGGTGAGGTTTCATTTCTCATTGCTAAGGCAGTCACTGCTGCTTGCAAGCGCTCGTCACGCAGCGCCAACACCGCCTTAAGAGACACCAGCTCGGCATCCCGCTGGGCAATCTGCTCCTGTAACTCCGCTAAGGTCGACTGAAGCCTTCCGACGGTCATCGTCAGCGCCTCGAGATCACCACGCGACGCACCGATGGCACCCGATCGGCGCTGCCCTAGATCCTCAACGTCCCCGCCTAAAGCGATCACTGCGGGCTCCAGCTGTTCTGGCGCCGTCAAGACGGGATCCAACGATTGTCTGTCATCTGTGTCGGGTAATAAGACACGCTGCTCGTCCGCCACAGGTCGCGATGCGACCACCGGCTCAACGACTGATAAGGCGGCCTCATCCGCTGCAGCGGCCGCATTGGCAAGGTCACTGTCTGACCCGCCGGCAGCAGTAACTTCATCGGCGATGAGCGTCAAACCCGCTCGTTCCGCGCTATCTTTAGTACGCCATGCGTTGTTTTGCAGTGCCACCTCGTCAATCGCCGTCACGTTATCCATAGCAATATCAGCGGCAAGCGGCAGCTGCAGTCGATATCCAGCCTTCAGGCCATTCACGTTCTGCTCCTGAAACGCCTCCGGATTCATCCGGATGATCTCCAGCATCACCTGCTCTACCGAGACGGCATCTGACGCCACACTGGAGGCGATACGCCACAGCGTATCTTTTGGAACCACAAAATAGAACGCACCGGCGATCGGGGTTGTTGCGCCATCAGTGACAGCGAGCTTGGATCTCGACTCCGGTGTCTCCCCAATGAGGCCGCCCATGATCGGATCGCGCTGCGGCGCCTCCTCAGCGGGCCGGCCGACTCCCTCCGGCCCAGATGGGTTCGTTGAGGCCAGACCGGCCGTCGCACTGGGCGGTAGATCAATGAGTGCCGTATAGTCTCGTAATAGACGCCCTTGCGGCCAATGCAGTGCCATCACAAAGTCTAAATAAGGCTCCCTAAGCGGCGCCTCCGTTGTCAGCAGAACGTGCTTTTCCGCACCGTCAGTCTGCACCTCGAAGCGGAGCTGTGTGAGAAAGAAAACGCGCTCAACACCCAATCGAGCAAACGCCTCCTCTGAAGCAAGCGCCACTCGTAACTCGTTAACTTCCAGTGTCTCAGCATCAAGCAGTGCCACTTCGCCATGGAAAGGCTCGTTGAGGTGGCTATGAACGGTCAAGTCGCCCAGACCCACGGCCCAAGCAGGGGCATGGAACAACGCCGCCAAACAGCACCATGGCACCCACTGCAGAAATAGTCTTCTCATGACTTACTCGCCTTCCCCTTCCGTTGGTCTGGCTTGACTGTGTTACCGATCACCATTCCCTGGCGTCTTTATCGATGATGCGCTGAGGCATCATGAGGCCTGCAGGTACTCAGACACTAGCAGCTCCGCAATTTGAACACTGTTTAGGGCAGCCCCCTTTCGCACGTTGTCAGCCACCACCCAAAGATTCAAGCCTTTTGGATGTGAAATGTCCTGACGAATCCTGCCAACAAAGACAGGGTCAGTGCCCGCAGCGTCTGTCACAGGTGTGGGATAGCCTCCGTCCTCGTGCGAGTCGATTACGACCACCCCATCGGCTGCACTGAGTAACGCGGTCGCTTCTTCCGCGCTCAGTGCGTCTCGGGTTTCAATGTGGAGGGCTTCAGCATGACCGAAGAACACCGGCACGCGGACGCAAGTCGGGTTCACCGCAATGGCCTCGTCTGACAGGATTTTCTGCGTCTCCCACACCATCTTCATTTCTTCGCGGGTGTAACCATTGTCTTGAAACGTATCAATATGCGGAATGACATTGAAGGCGATCTGCTTCGGATAAACTGAAGCCGTTGCCGCTTTGCCATTTAGCAAACGCGCGGTTTGCCCTGCCAACTCCTCAATCGCCTCTTTGCCCGTGCCACTCACCGCCTGGTAGGTGGCAACGTTAATCCGCTCAATACCGACTGCGTCATATATCGGCTTGAGCGCCACCAACATCTGGATGGTAGAGCAGTTTGGGTTGGCGATAATGCCTCGTTGACGATACTCCGCAATCGCTTCTGGATTGACCTCCGGAATCACTAACGGAATGTCCGGCTCCCTTCTAAAGTGAGAGGTATTGTCAATCACGATACAACCGGCTTCAGCCGCCACAGGGGCGAAGGTTGCGCTGACGTCGCCCCCCGCCGAAAACAAGGCGATGTCCGCCTTGGAAAAATCAAACGCACTCAAATCCTGCACGGTATGGTGCTTCCCTCTGAACTGGAGCGATTTTCCCGCAGACCGAGGCGAAGCCAGTGGATACAGCGTATCAACCGGAAATTGCCGTGATTCGAGGATGTCGATCATGGCCTCGCCGACGGCACCCGTCGCGCCGACAACTGCAATATTAATGGGCTTCATTTCATCGTCCTTACGCATCAATCTGTGAGAGCAGCGATTACCGCATCACCCATCGCCTGCGTTCCAATCAGGCTGGCAGGCGAATGACGCTCCGCTATATCTGCTGTGCGGAACCCGGCTTCCAGCACCACCGCAACGGCACTCTCAATCTCATTGGCCGCTTCCGGGGCGTCGAGTGAAAATCGCAGCAGCATGGCAGCGGATAAAATCGTCGCCAGCGGGTTGGCGCTGTCATCACCCGCGATATCGGGAGCAGAGCCATGAACTGGCTCATATAATCCTGTCCCCTGCGCATTCAGTGACGCCGACGGCAACATACCAATCGAACCCGTCAACATCGCGGCGATATCCGAGAGAATATCGCCGAACAGGTTACCCGTTACCAGCACGTCAAATTGGTTCGGATCTCGCACCAGTTGCATCGCTGCATTATCGACATACATATGGGACAGCGTGACATCGGGATACTCGCTGCTGAGCGCTTCCATGACCTCACGCCACAGCATGGTCACCTCGAGCACATTGGCTTTGTCCACGGAGCACAGCCGACCACTGCGCTTCTGCGCGGCCTCAAAGGCCAAGCGCCCAATACGTCGGATTTCCACTTCGTCATAGCGGTCTGTATTAAACCCCTCTCGAATGCCGTCCTCACGCGTCACAACACCTCTGGGCTCGCCAAAATAAATGCCACCGGTCAGTTCTCGCACTATTAAGACATCTAGGCCCGATACCAGCTCAGCACGCAGACTTGAAGCGCCGATCAGGTCAGGGAACAGCAGCGCTGGTCGCAAATTACAAAACAGGTCCAGATCGGCCCGGATCGCCAGCAAGCCACGTTCTGGCCGTTCTTGCGCCGGCAAATCATCCCACTGTGGCCCACCCACCGCACCGAGGAGAATCGCATCCGCTTCGTTCGCGAGGGCACGCGTGGCGGCAGGATACGCCTGACCGCTCCGCTCAACCGCAATGCCGCCGATATCCCCTTCGGTAAACTGCAGATCAAGGTCATGCCGTGCGTCTACCGCCTCTAGCACTCTGCGTGCTTGCCAGACGACCTCAGGACCAATGCCGTCACCGGGCAATAGCAAAACCGTCTGGGTCACAGCGCGATATCCCTAAACAACCAGGGGAAACGTGCCTCGTGCTGCTGCTCAAACTGCTTAATCGCTTCTGCGCTTTGCAGTGTGAGACCAATATCATCGAGCCCCTGCAGCAGGCAGTCCCGGCGAAAGGCATCGACCGTAAACGACCACATCGCACCATCTGGTAACTGTATTGAGCAAGCCTCCAAATCAATTGTTAAGTGCAAGTCCTCCTCGGCATACAGCAGCGCAAACAGCGTCTCCACTTGATCAGACGCTAACGCGATGGGCAAAATGCCGTTCTTGAGTGCGTTAGAGCTGAAAATATCGGCAAAGCTTGGTGCGATGACACAGCGAAAGCCAAAATCTTCCATCGCCCAAGCGGCATGTTCTCGACTCGAGCCACACCCAAAATTTTCTCGCGTGAGCAATATGGAGGCGCCTTGATAGCGCGGAAAATTCAGAGGGAAGTCTGGATTCAAAGGCCGCGCAGCATTATCCATACCGGGCTCTCCCTCATCGAGATAGCGCAGGTCGTCAAATAAATTGGGGCCAAAACCAGATCGTTGTATCGATTTTAAAAACTGCTTGGGCACCATCAAGTCGGTGTCAACATTGGCCCTATCCATCGGCGCCACCAATCCGTCGAGACGGGTAAATGCCCTCATGACAACGACTCCTTGACGGGAGCGGCAGCCGACGTGGTAACCGGTACAAAATGCCCGGCTATCGCCGCGGCAGCTGCCATCGCAGGGCTCACAAGATGCGTGCGCCCCCCGCTTCCTTGACGACCCTCAAAGTTACGATTAGAGGTACTCGCGCACCGCTCACCTGGCAATAATCGATCGGCATTCATTGCCAAACACATAGAACACCCTGGCTCTCGCCACTCCATCCCCGCGTCCAGAAAAATCTTGTCTAGCCCCTCAGACTCAGCTTGCGCCTTCACCAAGCCCGAGCCCGGCACGACCAATGCCTTACGCACACTTGGCGCGATTCGCTTACCTGTTAACACTGCCGCCGCCTCACGAAGATCCTCAATTCGTGAATTGGTGCAGGAACCAATGAACACCGCATCCGGTCTAATATCCTGAATGAGCATACCTTCCGTCAGCCCCATATACTCGAGGGCACGGGTGAGGCCTTGTTTTGCGGTGTCGTCAGGCATATCGGCCAAACGCGGCACCGCTCCATGCACCGATGTCACCATCTCCGGAGAGGTTCCCCAAGTGACGTGCGGCGCAATATCGCTGCCGTTTAACACCATAGTGTTATCAAATACGGCGTCCTCATCACTCCGCAAAGTTCGCCACCACTGCTCGGCCGCGTCCCATTGCTCGCCTTCAGGCGCCAATGGCTTGCCCCGAAAATAATCTAAGGTTACGTCGTCGACCGCCACCAAGCCGCATCGCGCGCCTGCTTCGATCGCCATGTTACAGAGCGTCATACGGCCTTCCATCGTCAGCGAACGGATCGCAGAGCCCATAAATTCCAATGCGTAGCCAGTACCCCCAGCGGTGCCGATGCGACCAATCACCGCCAAAGCAATATCTTTCCCCGTCACGCCCGGTGATAGCTCCCCGGTGACCTCAATCCGAAAATTCTTCATTTTGCGCTGTATGAGACATTGCGTTGCCAAAACGTGCTCAACCTCCGATGTCCCGATACCGTGTGCTAAGGCGCCAGCCGCGCCATGGGTTGAGGTATGGGAGTCGCCACACACCACCGTCATCCCAGGCAACACGGCACCTTGCTCTGGACCCATCACGTGTACGATGCCCTGACGAATATCATCCAATGGAATTTCGACGACGTTAAAGGCCGCGCAATTATCATCCAACGTCTGCAACTGGACTCTCGATATGGCGTCCGGCAATGCGGCGAGCCCTTCTGCTCGCTCAGAGGCTAGTGTCGACACATTATGGTCAGGCACTGCTAGGTTAGCGCTTCGCCGCCACAAATCGCGCTGCGCCAGCGTCAAACCCTCAAAAGCCTGCGGTGAAGTCACTTCGTGCAGCAAGTGACGGTCAATATAGATCAGGGCGGTGCCATCCTCTCGCTGCTCGACAAGATGAGCGTGCCATAATTTGTCGTAAAGGGTTTGCGCCATGCTGTTTAGTCTCCCGTGGCTCGGCTCAAGCACCGGCTCACCCCCACCACGAGGAAGGCCTGCCGTCTCGAAAAGGGGCGGAGTATATCACTGAAGCCCGACTACTTGCCGCAGAACTCGGCGACGCGGTACTCGCGCGCACGCGTTACGAGGCAGGTATCGTTCAGTGTCTTACCGAGCCCCGGCGCTTGACCGTTAGATCACCGTCACTCACTCAGGTATGGGTCAGTCGAAAGCAGGCGTGAATGCGCCGATTGCGCGCAAAATCTTGCGGAATAGAGGCCGAGGTCACATCGCTGACTTCCCAGCGCGTGGCGATTGCCTCGTCCAACTTAAAACGTCGGTGATTGGTCGAAAAGTACAGCGTGCCGTTCGCCGACAACCGTTCCATGGCCAGCGCCAACAACTCAGCATGGTCGGCCTGTACATCGAAATCAGGCAGGCCACTTGAATTCGAAAAGGAAGGCGGATCAACCATGATCAAATCATAGTGTCGCCGATCTTCAGACAGCCACTGCCTCACATCGGCGCGCACGCCTCGATGCTGCCTCTCAGACAATCCGTTCAGCGCTAGGTTCTCGTTGAACCATTGTAAATAGGTGCTCGACGCGTCAACACTCGTGCTGGTGGTCGCACCTCCGAGCGCAGCATGAAGCGTCGCCACACCGGTATAGCTGAATAAATTGAGGAAATGCGACCCCTTAGCCTCACTCCGCAGCCAACCGCGCAGTGGTCGATGATCGAGGAACAAACCGGTATCGAGGTAGTCCTTAAGATTGACCAGCGCTTTGACTGGCGATTCGTGAACGATCATCTTAGTGTGCTCTTGTTTTGATCGCTGGTATTGCTCAGCGCCCCGCTGTCGGCGACGCTGCTTCAGGGCGATGTCATGACGATCCGCAATGTTAAAGACCACCTGCACCGCATCCAATACCTCCTCAAGACGCCGCGCGGCTTTCTCCTCGGGAATATCCTGTGGGGCGGCGTACTCCGCTATATGAATCTTCTCTTCGTAAATATCAATCGCCACTGCGTACTCGGGAATGTCCGCGTCATAGACTCGATAGCAGGTCACCTCTTCTCGCTGTCGCCAAGACTTTAAATGGCGGAGATTTTTACGAATCCGATTCGCAACGCCTTGCGCTCCCTCCGACAGCGCCGCCGGCGCCGCCTTTCCCCCTTTTGCCAGTTCGGCTGGCGGTTCTCGCAGCGCTCTCAACTCGTTATCGGTCGTCAGTGAAAACTGCAAACAATGCAGCTCAAGTCGCCCATTTTGAAAGCGATGACGCTTATGGGCGCGCAAGCCAATGGCTTTACCCAGCGTGACGTCCGAGGTGAGCACCGCAGCGGACCAACCCGCAAATTCTCTGCTGATCACCTCCCCAATAGAATGATAGAGATGACGAAGGCTTGAGGCATCGCCCATTCGTTCGCCCCAGGGCGGATTCATGACCAACAACCCGTTGACCGTATCGCGGTGAGTCGGCCGAGTTAGCCCCGATAGGCTCTTGCAGCGAATGCGCACCGAGCGCTCTAATCCCAAGCGTACGATGTTGTCTTGAGCGCGCCTGACGGCTGAGATATCGGCATCGTAACCCCGTATCTCGACATCGGTGGTTGCCACCTGCGTACTTTGCTCCACCGCCTCCGCGCGCACTGCCCGCCATTGCACCTCGTCATGACCCAGCCAGCCTTCAAATCCGAACCGTTGCCGCAGTAATCCGGGTGCCCGGTTGAGCGCCATGAGTGCACCCTCTAATAATAACGTCGCAGAACCACACATGGGGTCAATCAATGCCTCACCACGACGACTCCGCGCCGGCCAATCGGCGGCCCATAATGCCGCGGCGGCAATATTCTCTTTCAGTGGCGCGAGCCCACCATCGAGTCTGTAACCGCGCTGATGCAAACTGTCGCCAGAGAGATCGATTCCTATCGTCAGCTGGCCTTTTGCCAACTTTGCGGTAACCCGGACATCCGGCTCACGGAGATCAACAGAAGGTCGACTCCGCCCCGCTTGACGATAGCGATCTACTATCGCGTCCTTGACTTTTTGAGCGCCAAACTGGGCGTTACGAATGGCCTCTGAGCGGCCAGAGAAATCCACCATTAGCGAGCCACTCTCCCGGATGTGAGCGCCCCAATCAACCCCGTTGACAGCCTCATAAATATCATCGGTGGAGTGCACGGCAAAAGTACCGAGCTGGAGAATGACCCGGTTCGCCAATCGACTCCACAGGCACACTCGATAGGCCAATGCCAGCGATCCAGTAAAAGAAACACCCACTGGGCGCTCAACAACATCCTCTGCGCCAAAGCTCAATAGCTCTTGTGCTAAATACACACCAACACCCGCTGGAGAAGTCGCAAGATACTGCTGTTTCATCATGTTTATAAGCCTTGCTCTGCAGCAAATATATCCCGCAATAAACGGCGCCACGTCTCGTATTGGACATCGAGTGTCCCCTCGAGCGTCACAACCCGATCAGCTGTCTCGATCACACTGGGCTGTGTCTCTCCATCGAGCGCCTTTGCCAGCTCGAACCAAGCCTGCTCTTGCAGCCGGTAAGAGCGATACGCCGCATATTCCGCCTGCATACGGGCGTACCGGCTATCGTCTGACCGATCACCCCGAGCGCTAACGCGTGCCTCATAAGCGTCCAACCAATAGGCCTGTTCACGCCCGGCATCGCGCCATAACGCGTAGGTTCCTCCTACTCGCTCCCACAGCTGAACATATTGCTCGTCCACCGTGTCGCAAAACAAGTACTCCTGGTTTCGGATGCGATCCACCCTTCGCATCATCGGATCGTTGTCTGCCGGCAGTCTCTGCAAGACCCACCGTCCGTCTATCTGCTCTGCCAGTCCGCCAAAAGCCTCGGGCGCCAGCTGCTGGGCGTATCGCACCTCTGCTAAGGAAAGCAGCAGCGCTCGCTCGCGCTGAGCTTGCTGCTCCCACCATTGCAGCAACCGATTACTGATGGCATTAAATACGGGCGAGAAACCCTCGCCGGCTTCGGTTTCTCGATGACCGATCAAATGATCAAACAGAACCGTGCCCGCTGCGTCGATCGCGCTCACCTGTACTATCAGATCCCGACCGTCGGACTGCACAATTTGGCTACGGATATTGACCGGAGCCAGGGCTGACGCCGCCGGTACCATGCGCACAACCCCCCACTGATTGCTTGCTACCAACGCATCTCGTAACTGACCCGCTAGTAGCTGAGACTCAAGGCGTCGTACCGCAGCCGAGGGGCTGTCATCTTGCGCTTCCACACCGGGATCAAAGAGCACCACCCCCACATCTAAGGCGGGAGAGTTTGGCTGATCAGCGATCACCAACGGCTCCCCTGCCCAGGGAGTCTCCATTGCCTTGTTAACCTGCGTTTGGGTAGTGACGGCCTCAGCGTCCGGTTGTGTCGCACATCCCGCACACCACAAGAGCACACAAACGACGGTACAAAAACGCCTCATAACGGCGCGTCCGAAGAAGCGGCCTTAGTACTACAGACACGGCCCCGGGAGAGCGTATTAATACACTGATACCCCCGATTAGAGGGTTCGTAACGAGCAAAAATGCGACTCACCTCAAAATCCCGCTTAGTACCCCGGGTACTCAGCCTCGTCCGCTGAGCGAGCAGCGCGCCATCGGCCGAACGAATAAATCGATGCCGGATCGACAACCCTTCTGGCAGGTCGATGGCAAAATGTAACTGCTGACCATCCCACCAACAGGTTTCTCGCCCTAATTGCGTCGCAGATGTCTGACCCTCTTCAATATCGCACACCAAAGCAAAACTATTTTCACGATCAATCCGGATAGCAGCGACATCCTGATGGACCTCTAGTAGATCTGACGCCGTGACCAACTCCGCCATTTTGGCTAGCGCGAGAATCGTATCCACATCACCAACTGGTGGCCCCTGATAGGTCACGCCTCTCTCTGCAGCATCACGCTGACGCTGCGCTTGGCGCTGAATATCACGAAAGGTGCTGTTGAGCTGGGTTTGAACGCTATCGCTGCGGGCATAGTCAACTTCCCAGTGTCCTGAAAAGTCCGCGACCGGCGTATCCGCTACCCGTTGCTGTGGTGCCGAGCTTGCCGCGCAACCACACAGCCCAAGCAGGACGCAGATTGTCATCAAGGTCTGTGTCATCGATCGCTGCCACCGGCCCCCACTACTCAGCATGATGAACAGCACTGACAGCCAACCCATCGGGGCCCCACTCCAATCGATTCATAAAATAACCACTGCCACAACGCAATACCTCCGGGTAAGCATGGGTCCCCGCGCGAAAAAAAATGACGCTTTAAGGATTGGCACTAAGCCTGTCGAGCAGTGCCCCACATGTTGAAGGCAGCTATCCGAGGCGTGCCAGGAAGGTACATCTGATCTAACTGCTGTATGGCAAAGCCGGCACTTTCGATCCATTCAACGATAGGGCGATTAACATTACAGCCACCGAGAAGACGTCGCCACAGCGGATTGACGCGCTGCTGCCAGCGCGCGACAGCGGGATCCGGTGCCTTGCCATGCTCACAAAACACCAGGCTGCCACCGGGCTTCAAGACACGTCCTATTTCGGCCAGTGCAGAATGAGCATCGGGAATGGTGCACAAACTGTAGGTCATCAGCACGGTATCGAATTGCCCATCAGGTAGCGGCATCTTTTCGGCGGACCCCTCAACAAACTCCAGCGGCACACCAACCTGGGCCGCCCTAGACGCAGCGAGTCGCCAACTCGTCTGGCAGGGATCTATCCCCACGATAGACTGGACACGCTGCGAATCATAGTAAGGCAGATTGTGGCCAGCCCCGACGCCAATTTCGAGCACATTACCCTGCGCCTGGGGCACCACCTTTTCTCGCTGCTTAAGAATCGGCTTTGTGCCGCAAGCACAGGTTACCAATCTGGGGACAATTTTGTCGTTATAGAAACCCATCTATCACCCGCTCTCTTGTCATGTAGTGTTAGTGTAAACAGACTCTGCCTCATCAGCGACGGTTTTCACCCCCTCCTACGAAGACCTTATTCTCCCGACTCCTCCGCAGCACCGTGGGAACCGCGAGCGGCATCGGCACGCCTGTCTAATGAGGCTTGGATCGCTGCCTCCTGCTTTGCCGGGTCAACAGGTCGCTCGATCTCTGGATAAGCCTCGGGGTCAATCCGTCGCATTTCTTGCTCAATCCATCGCTCCACCTTCGCCATCAACTCCCCAGGACTCTCTGCAGGATCAGGCGCGACTGGCGCGCCCAGTGACACTTTTATTGTTCCTGGGAAAAATGTGAAGCTTTTACGCGGCCAGCAGCGGGCTGACGCCACGGCAATCGGGACGATACTCGCGCCAGTCGCTACTGCCAGCCGTGCAGCACCCGTTTTATAGGTCCCTTGCTTACCTCGCTCTGAGCGCGTGCCTTCAGGAAACATGATGACCCACTTGCCACGATCCATCAGTTGCTCACCCATTAGTGCGACTTTATTCCAGGCACCGCCGCGTGCAGAGCGATCAATATGAATCATGTTCAAACATGCCATCGCCCATCCGAAAAAGGGAATGAGCAAAAGTTCCCGCTTGAAGACATAAGCGAGCGGATGCGGCATTCGACTCGCGAAGAAAAAGGTTTCCCAGGTTGACTGATGCTTGGGACACAGAATAATCCGGGTGTTATCCGCCTTCTTAGGAAGATGATGCTCACCCTCCACTTCGTACTGAACACCACCTACTAAGCGCGCCGCTGCCACCGCACCGCGTAGCCAGGGGCGCGCCAGGTACCACCATCGCGTATCGGGATTAATGAAGGGAGTCGCCAGGATGATCAACGACGCCATCGGAATAACGGTCACCGCCATCCATAAAAAAACAATGACTGAACGCAAAGGCCGCATCATCCAACCTCGGGTGACGACCTATTGACGATACTCGCAGCGCTTTGCATCAATCCGAGAGACTCCAGTACCTCCCACATGAGGGGGGCATTAAACCAGAAACAGCGCCATCTGGCGCAGACTATTCGCTTTCGCCCGCAGAGCACCCAGCCTATAATACGCGCTGTGGAGAAACCTAATTGAAGAAGCCGCCTTCTAAACAAGACCTGCGACGTCGTCTCTCTCAGCAGACGGCTGCGTTCCTGTCCTCGGGGGGAAGCATCCAAGAACTAGCGCGAGGCGAGAGTGCCTATGAGCGCAATGAAATACCGCCTCCAGCGCCGCTCTTTACCGACGCTAGAGTCTCCAGAACGCCGCTGAATGATGTGGTCGCCGCACTCGATGCTCGCCGAGCAACGAAGCGTCCGCAAACTAAGACCCTGCGCCCGAGCCGCCCGCGCCAGCGCAAGCAAGTCGTGTATGACGATTTTGGGGAACCTTTGCGAGTCGTCTGGGTAGAAGAGCCCTAGCTAGCCAGATGATCCTATTCGCACCGGTACATGAACTAAGGTGACAGCGCAGCCGTAAGGACCCTTGATCCCGTCACGGTTGCCATCATGATTTCCTTGAAAGAAGTAATTGAAGTTGAACGACCAATTGAAGCCTGCTTTCGCTATGTGGCCGATTTCCGCACCACTGTCGAGTGGGACGCAACGGCAGTCAGCGCCAAAAAGCGCACCGATGAGCCCATTGGGTTGGGGAGTGAGTTTTCGCTGCTCTGTCGAGCTGGCCCGACAACGATATCAATCCAGTACACCATTGTGGAGTACACCCCCTGGCAGTCGATCGTGCTGGAGGGTAAAAGTCGCTGGTTCACGGTGCGAGATGTCATCACCTTCGAAACACGAGAAGCCAACACGACTAGAATCAGTTACTGCGCTGATTTCACCTATCACTACGGCTTGCGCACGCTCGCCCAAAGTACCGAAGCCAGCATGCAAAAATTAGGTCGCAAAAGTCTGCAGGGGCTCGCTCGAGCACTTCAGGACAACAACGCACCACCCGCTGCAAGCCCAAAGACAGCGCAGCGAGATCAACACCTACTGACCGCATTGGCGTGCTTTACGCGGGCAGGATACCGGAGAGGTCGCCGCGCTTGGGCGCCTATGAGCACTGACATGAGCGGCAAGCACGTGGTACTCACGGGCGCTAGTGCGGGCTTAGGATTCGAAGCCGCCGTGGACTTGCTCGATGCCGGGGCCTCGCTCACCCTCGTCATCCGCGATCCCACTAAAGTCGCAACGATGCAGGCAGCCTTGCTAGAGAGAACCGGACGGCAGGCCGATCAGGTGGAACTTGCAGATCTTAGCTTACTGAATCAGGTCAATGCGCTGAGTCAGCGCCTGCTGAGCGCCAATAAACCCATTGATGTATTGATCAATAACGCTGGCGCCTTGTTCAATGATTATTGCCAGACGTCTGAGGGCATCGAGATGAGCGTCGCGTTACTGCTTTTGTCGCCGTGGCGTCTGACAGAAGCATTGCACCCCCTTTTAGCTGGCCACGACACGCCCGCTCGCGTGATCAATGTCGTGTCAGGGGGGATGTACACACAGAAACTCCAGTGCGCATCACTGGTGATGTCAGCAGATGACTATCGCGGCTCGGTCGCCTACGCTCGCGCGAAACGTGCTCTGACCGTGCTCACCGAATTGTGGTCGGCACAATGGCAAGACGACCATATCGTGGTCAATGCCATGCATCCCGGCTGGGCAGATACGCCCGGTGTGCAAGGCGCGTTGCCGGGCTTCAGACGCCTAACGCAGCGGGTTCTGCGTTCCTCTCAGGAGGGTGCTGACACCATCGTCTGGCTAGCGCGCGCGAGAGAGGCGGACAAAACGAGCGGGCAACTGTTTCTTGACCGAGAGCCGCGCACCACCCACCTCCGCCAGCGCACGGTCGAATCAGCTGACGAGAGAGCCGCTTTGCAACCTTGGCTGAGCCAGACCTACGCGACACTCAATCTCGCAGAGAGCACTTGAGGGAAGGCGTCGGTGAGGTTACTTTGGCTATTCGATCATTGACCGGCAGGCCGCTATGAATGACGCACTCGAACCCTATACGCCCCACTTTGATGACGACGCCATTGATGACGCGCGACAACGGTTAGCGCAAACACGATTTCCAGAAGCGGAGACCGTCGAAGACTGGCAGCAAGGCTTACCGCTGAGCTATTGCCAGGAACTCGTTCGCTATTGGCGGGACGAATACGATTGGCAAAGAGTGCCTCAACAGCTGTCGCAGTATCAGAACTGGGTCACTGAGCTAGATGGGATCAACGTCCACGTGGTCCATGTGCGCAGCCCGCATACCAATGCCAAGCCGCTGCTAATGACTCACGGCTGGCCGGGATCAGTGCTGGAGTTTCTAGAGATCATTGGGCCCCTTACCGACCCGACAAAGTGGGGCGGCCAGGCGGAGGACGCCTTTCACCTCGTGATGCCCAGTCTGCCTGGATTTGGCTTCTCAGCTAAGCCCACCGAACCCGGTGTCGGCATCGATCGCATTGCTATTATGTGGGACACACTGATGCTGCGTCTTGGCTACGACCAGTATGTGGCGCAAGGTGGCGACTGGGGATCCTTGGTGACACATGCGCTCCTGCTAAATGATGCATTACAGTGCCAAGCCGGTCATGTGAACCTACCCCTCGTGCTACCCGATGAGGAGACACTGTCCTCAAGCGATCCCGGAGAGCAAGCCACAATGGCAGCAGCGCTTCATTATCAAGCACATGAAGCCGGGTACTCCAATCAGCAAAGTACGCGGCCGCAAACACTGGCCTACGCATTAGCAGACTCCCCTGCCGGCCAAATGGCATGGATTATCGAAAAGTATGCACAGTGGACTGACTCAATACGGCATCACATCAGGCACCCTGAGAACGTCATCGCTCGAGATACCCTGCTCGATATCGTCACACACTACTGGATGACCAATTCGAGTGGCAGCAGCGCTCGCTTGTATTGGGAAAGCTTTAAGACACCAGACTACCGCGCTATTGAATCCCCGATGGGCATTTCGTTATTTCCGAAAGAACTCTTTATCTGCACAGAACGGCTCGCTAAGACGCGCTACCAAAAGCTCATCACTTTTAACAATCAGCATACGCAAGGAGGCCATTTTGCGGCGTTAGAGCAGCCGCAAGCATTCATCACTGACCTCCGCGAATGGCACTCAGCCCTGCGCGCGACCGGATACCGCTAACAGATGGCAACACCACTGGCTGATAACACCGATTCAACCGATGATCCTTATTGGCGCGCACGACATCAATTGGCGTTGGCCGCACGCCAGTTGAACGAAAAGCTGATCAGTACGGATATCCCACCGGAGAAGGCACTTGAATTAAGCAATGAACTCTCCTGCCTCGCAGCGTCGCTAAACCGCTTTCCTCAGGTTGAGGGCCTCATGGGCATGGCACGACAGCGACCTGACGACGGTATCGACACCATTATGGGCGAGTTTGTTGCCATGGCGGGCCGAAGTCATCCCTGCTCTCCTGATCTGACCTGGGATGCTGAGCCTCACTGTTTACGAGGCACTGTGACGTTTAGCCAGGCGTTTGAAGGGCCTCCTGGTCATGTTCACGGTGGGTGGGTCGCAGGCATATTGGACCACTTAATGGGGATGACGCATGTCCATATGGGACAACCCGGCATGACCAGTGGATTAACCGTGCGTTATCTCAAACCGACCCCCCTGAGACAGCTCATCAAGATTAGCGCCGTCGCCGAAGAACTCGATCAACGACGGACCGAGGTGAAGGCTGAAATGCGCTGCGGCGATAGCCTCACAGCAACCGCAAGCGCTATTTTTGTTCAGGTCGACCGTGCCAGGTTCGGCATCGAGCCCGCCTAAGGGGCCATAGCCACTAAAGGCGCCTGTAAACGGTCGCTCCCGCTATGATCGTTCTGTCGACTTTGAGTGAACGGAGATCTGGCGCGGTCAATGGATTATCAGAGAGCACAACCAAATCGGCATCCTTCCCCGGCTCGATCGAGCCGATGACATCATCCATAAAGACTTGCCAGGCTGCATCAATGGTCACCGCACGGAGCGCCGAAAGCCGATCGATGCGCTGACCGGGCCCGATGATTGTCCCACTGGTGCTCTTGCGCTCCACCTGACTCCAAACGGCCTGCAGCGGCAACATGGGCGTGACAGGGGTATCGAGGTGAGAACTGAAACGAACGCCCGCCTCTTGGGCCCATCGAGCCGGACTCATATTGGCGGCGCGCTCGGGCCCCATAAAAATCGCAGCATGACGATCACCCCAGTAATAAGTATGCGCTGAGAAAAAACTCGGCGTTACGCCTAATTCAGCCATTCTCGCAATTTGGTCCTCACGGGTCATTTGCGCATGAATCATCAGTGGTCTCGCCTCTGGCCACGGATGCTGCTGCATTGCATATTCAATGGCATCCAGCCCATCCTCTATCGAGGCATCACCATTACAATGAATTGCCACTTGAATGCGCCGCTCATAGAGCCCAGCCACTTGCTCAAACAGTATCTCTCTGGGGACCGACGCATAGCCTCGATAATCAGCATCGCCCTTATAGGGCACGTGATAAGGCGCTGATAGATAACCGGTGTAACCTTGAATACTCCCGTCCGCAATGATTTTGACCCTCGGCACAGAGACCCTGGCCCTTGCAAAACTGTCTAAGGTCGCACTGCTGTTGAGTAGCTGCTCTCCCACCTCCTCAAACAGTGGAAACAGCGCCACTCGCTGGGGAAACTGATTTAACTGACTTAAAAACCCGAGTAATGTCGCAACGGTGGTGGGCATCCCCCCCGCCGAGGCGGTCGTCACGCCTGCAGCCAGATATTCCTCCGCTGCCTGCGTAGTCATGCGCAAGGCATCCATCGCACTCAGATCTAGGGTGTACTCCCAGACTGCTCGCGCAGCCGTTTCCTCCAACACACCATTAGGACGTCGACCGCCATCTGAATCAGGCTCTCTGACGATCACACCGCCCTCAGGATCGAGTGATTCGGCGTCGATCCCAAGAATAGCGAGCGCAGCGCTATTCACGACGGCTAAGTGACCGGAGACATGAATGATCGCTACCGGGCGGTCAGCCGAGACCTTGTCCAGATCATCGCGATTAGGGTGGCGCCGCTCAGCGAGCAGCGTATCGTCATAACCATGCCCTATGATCCAGCCATCCGTGCGGGTTTGCCCGAGGCGAGTTAACCGCTCCAGTAGCTGCGACAGGTGAGTCACCTCGCCGATCGGTGGACTATTGAGGTCTGCAGAAAACACCGTCTGACCCGACCCAGGAAAGTGACCGTGGGCATGGTTATGACGATACGCTGCTCGCTGAGCGGCGCCACCCTAATCGCGATGATCTGGACAAGGTCTCAGCTGACCGCCCGGTAGCGATCATTCATGTCTCC
>CAJQKG010000192.1 GCA_905478845.1 uncultured Luminiphilus sp. | reverse complement strand
CAGCAAGGCGCGCTCGGCCGTATAATGGGGCCATGGCAAATTCCAAACGTAAAAAGCCGTCAGACAATACCATCGCGCAGAACAAAAGAGCACGCTACGAGTATCAGTTGCTCGACTCTTTTGAGGCGGGCGTCTCGTTGACAGGATGGGAAGTGAAGGCATTGAGAGCAGGCAAGGTCCAGCTCACGGATTCCTATGTCCTAATGAAAGACGGTCAGGCTTTTCTGCTGGGCGCCAACATTAATCCGCTCAGCACTGCATCGACGCACTTTGTCACGGACCCCACGCGGACCCGAAAACTACTGCTGCATAAAAAAGAGCTGGCGCAAATTAACGCGGGGGTGACACAGAAAGGCCAAACCTGCGTCTGCACTGCGCTGTACTGGAAGGGGCATCTTGTGAAGGCGCGGATCGAATTGGCACAGGGGAAAAAGCTGCACGACAAACGCGAGACCGAAAAGAATCGCGATTGGGAGCGGCAAAAAGCCAAGATTGTCAGGGACAACACGAAGCAATAATCGACTCCGGCTTCCTCCATGACAGCGCCAATACTGGCTTTGCGACGGGCGTGTGCTCTCTGCTTTTGACAGCCGGTAATGCCGGCTCAATCGTCGCGTCGCATGACATCAGGTGGGCTCAGGCCAGTGTTAGTGAAGACACAACACACACCACGGGCACACGGCAGGCGGGCTAAAGATTCATTCGAGACTGGTTCCAACAAGACTGGCTTAAACGAGGCTCGCTGCAACGAGACTAGCTCCAAAAGAGCGCTTTCAGGGAGATACTGAGCCCGAGCACAATACACACCCCAACGACTACCGGCCGATAGGCTTCCCCCGCAAATCGCTCAAAGGCCCAATTACCCAGCAGATTCCCCACCCACATGGCAGGTAATGCGATCCACAGCAATTGGAACGGTTGCGGTGTGACCAGATCTGCCCAGGCAAACATGATGAGTGACACGATGTTGGAGCAGACGAAAAACATCATGAGAAACGCACGTGAATGCGCGGGGTTTGCCATGGTCGCCATGACATACATCACCACTGGCGGCCCCGGTATCGCAAAAGCCCCATTCATCAAGCCAGACAGCACGCCCGTACTCAGCGAAACAGTCGGTGAAGCAACGCGTTCTCTCGCCTCAGCACGAGAGAGCGCCACCGACGCCACGACCACGGAGATACCGATCCACAGCTGAAATTGCGCGACCGATAATGACGCCAAAAACCACACACCGATCGCGGTACCGATCACCGACCCACTGATCATCGGCACAGCCGGCGCCACCGGAAACTGACGCCACCACGAGCGGTAGCCGATCAAGCCAAGAATAAGTGCCAGTGCGGCGCTCAGCACGACCGTATCGCCGGGCGATAAAAACAAGGAAAAGACGGGCACCGCCAGCATCGCGAATCCAAACCCGGTAAACGCGCGCATCAAAGCGGCCAAGCACACAGACAAAAAGACCCAGATCGCCTGCTCAGGCGGCACCGCGATGGCGCTCAAGAGATCCATCATGTCGCCGCTAACCTTAGGGTATCGCCAATGGCGATGGGGCCCGTTTGCAATACCTTGGTACAGAGCCCTCCGTAACCCATCATCGCGATCACGCCACCCGGCCCGAGCTCAGCCTCCATTCGTGCGCAGGGATGACACAACTGAGTGGCTTCAAAGAGCGCCTCACCGAGCCAAAACTGCTGTCGCCGCAACGCATTGAGATTAATACCTGAGACGACGATATTGCGTCGCAACACGGCAGGGTCAAGGCCGGTTTTTCCGAGATGCTGTTCAATTTGCGTGACGAATTCGCGAGAAATCAGGGTGACCTGCCGACCCGAACCCGGTGTCTTGCCCATTCGGTGATCGCCGCGCAACCCCATTTCGGCGACCGCCTCCACGCGAGAAACTGGCTCCAAAGGCTCACGCCGCCGCGGACGGACCCCAATCCAGTCGATTGTCGCGACACCTAAGTGGCCGAGATAAGCGTTGAGGGGGTTGGGTCTTTGGGTCATTGAGGTTTCCTAAAAGCCTGGTGGCACCGTCAGCGGCAAATCGATTGCTGTGCAGCGCGCTGTAAAAGACCACATGGGCCTCCGACATCGCGCTTTATTGCTTGTGGTTGCTTGTCGTTGCTTGTCATTGCCTAGCATAACGCTGTGCTATTGGCAGGAACAGCGAGTTGACCGCAAGACGCCTCAGAGATAGCTCGGCGTCCACGTTGCCCAATGGGGGAAACCCCCGTGCAGTAGCGCGATGAGCTCAACAACCCAAGTGATCCGCACGGTAATAGTTGGCGTAAATCCCCCTGTCAGTGTCTAAGGGTCGTCTAGATTCCATCAAGACGAGCATTCTGGGGATGACTCTGTCGCGTAGGGCATGTTGAACGCCAAAGCTAAAGGCGCGGGCTGCTGTGAGCGACCAGAATCAGTGGGTGCGAACAGCGAGCCATCTTATGAGAGATGAGGAGGCATCGTGAGTAACCAGAACCAGAGCTGGGGGATTTTGCCAACCCAGCAGGATGAAGATAACACCAGAGCGCACGCAGTGAGTGATCCTGCGGGCTATCACGCCGGTATCGCAGGGCGCGAATTACACTGGTTCGACGGCAACACCCAAGCTTGGATCAGCCAGACCGAGACCGGCGAGTGGGCGGGTTGGCACGATCGAGACGCCAGTGGCGCGCACGCCGATGCCAACTGGCAGCCTTGGTCTCATCCCCTCGACGACAGCTTGGCCCCCTATTATCGCTGGTTTGTTGACGGCCAAACGAATGCTTGCTTCAACCTCATCGATCGGCATGTGCTCAGCGGGCGCGGCGATCAGATTGCGATCATTTTTGAAGGGGATCGATGGGATCCCTCAAAAAATGAAGGACGGGGCGGACCCGTTCACGAACAGCGCGTCACCTACCGGGAGTTATTGGTTGAAGTCGCACTGCGCACCCGAGTGCTCAAACACGCCGATCTGAGCTGCGGCGACCGTGTAGCCCTGAATCTGCCTAATGTTTTAGAGCAAATCTTTTATATTCTGGCCTGCCAACGTCTGGGGGTGATCTATACGCCCGTCTTTGGTGGCTTTTCTGCCAAAACCCTCTCTGACCGCATTCATGACGCCGGGGCAAAAGTGGTGATCACCGCCGACGGCGGCTACCGTAACGCCGAGGTGGTGCCTTATAAGAGTACCTACACCGACCCCGCACTCGATAACTATATTCCCCGCCCCGCGGCACTCGAGGCGTTATCTGCCACCTTGCGCACGCGGCTGTCTGCAGACGTTGCGGAGCGACTAGAAGCGCAGGTCTCAGAGGCCATTGCCGGCGAAATCACGCTCGAGCGTGCCGACGTGATGCGCGAGCTGGGTCTGGCACTCGAACGCGAACGCGGCACCGCCCCCGAAGTGATCGCCGAATTACGCA
>CAJQKG010000191.1 GCA_905478845.1 uncultured Luminiphilus sp. | reverse complement strand
TGATGATCCGATCGCCGGTGCGGTGATCACCGTGCCAGCCTATTTTGATGACGCGCAGCGTCAAGCCACGCGTCAGGCGGCAGAATTAGCAGGGATTAAGGTTCTCCGCTTACTGAATGAACCCACTGCAGCGGCGGTGGCCTATGGTTTGGACGAGCAGGCAGAGGAATCCTCTTTGCTCGCCGTTTATGATCTTGGTGGCGGCACGTTTGATATCTCGATCCTTAGAATGCGCGCAGGGTTATTTGAAGTGCTCGCTACTGGTGGCGACAGTGCATTGGGTGGTGATGACTTTGATCGCGAAATCGCTCGTTATGTGACGACCGAGTTGGCAATGACCGACCCGACACCGCGTCAGCGTCGCACGTTGTTGGGTATTGCTCGGGACGCTAAGCAGGCATTGAGTGAGTCGTCCGAGATCGAGATTGACGGCAGCGGCCTTGGCGGCGACGGGCAGAAGATAGTGCTGACACGCCGTACGCTAGAAGCGTTGATTGAACCCTATATAGAGCGCACGCTGAAGGCGTGCAAGCAGGCATTACAGGACGCCGGTGTCGAATCGGTTGATCGCGTTGTGTTGGTCGGCGGCTCAACGCGCACGCCTGCGGTAGCTCAAGCTGTCGCTGCATGCTTTGATCAGACGCCGCTGTGTACCCTCGACCCAGATCAGGTGGTGGCGATGGGAGCAGCCAGGCAGGCCGATATTTTGATTGGCAATCGGAGCGATGATGACGCGCTTTTGCTGGATGTCATTCCCCTATCCCTGGGGCTCGAAACCTATGGTGGATTAGCAGAACGCATTATCGATCGAAATAGTACGATCCCAATTGCGCGGGCGCAGGAGTTTACGACGGCACGAGACGGGCAAACCGGCTTAGTGATTCACGTTGTTCAAGGTGAACGCGAACGGGTCGCGGATTGTCGCTCGCTGGCACGCTTTGAACTCAACGGTATTCCACCCATGGTAGCGGGTGCGGCGAGGATCGAAGTGACTTTTCGAGTCGACGCTGATGGTATTTTGGAGGTGTCGGCAGTAGAGCAGCAGACCGGTGCGCGCAGTGAGGTCGTGGTGAAGCCGGCGTTTGGTCTGGATGAGCGCGATATCACCGACATGCTGAAAGCCAGCTATGAGTTTGCGGCCGAAGATATGGTGGCCAGGAAGCTGGCAGAAGCCGGTGTCGAAGCGGAGGCGTTGCTCGAAGGGTTGCGCGTTGCCCTGGTAAAAGATGGTGATTTACTGGACCGCGATGAAACGCAGACATTACGTGACGGGATGGTGCGACTAGAAGAGACGTTGCAACACTCTGATGCAGATGCCCTTCGCGATAGTACGGAAAAATTAGGACGCGCCAGTGAGACGTTTGCTACGCGGAGAATGGATCGCAGCATACAAAGCGCACTACAGGGCATATCAGTGGGTCAACTGGACGCCGAAAGTTCTGAATGAAAGAGGCACATCATGGCTGAGATCGTTGTTTTACCCCATCATGACATTTGTCCTGAGGGGGCAGTCGTCGAGGCTAAGCCCGGAGAGAGCGTCTGTGAGGCGCTGTTGCGCCACGATATTGATATCGAGCACGCCTGTGAGATGTCCTGCGCTTGCACCACTTGTCACGTGATTATTCGGGAAGGATTTGACTCGTTGGCCGAAGCCGATGAGTTAGAAGAGGATTTCCTCGATAAAGCATGGGGCCTAGAGCCCGAATCTCGCTTGTCCTGTCAGGCGCCAGTGGGGACTGTGAATCTTGTAATAGAGATACCGCGATACACGATCAATCACGCGTCAGAGCGCCATTGAGACACGGGCATTGTTGCCATGACACTGCCTTGTAAACGCTTTATACTCCGCGCCCGCGGGGAATACACCCCTAAACAGCACAGTGAAGAGTGGAGAGACACATGGCGGTGGAACGCACCTTATCGATAATCAAACCTGATGCGGTGGGGAAAAATGCCATCGGTCAAATCATCAGCCGATTCGAGGAAGCAGGCTTGTGCGTCGTCGGGGCCAAAATGCTGCACCTCTCTGACACCGTGGCGGGGGGCTTTTACGCAGAGCACAAAGAGCGTCCCTTTTATCCAGACTTGGTCGCTTTTATGACGTCAGGTCCTGTCGTCGTTCAGGTGCTTGAAGGCGAGGGGGCGATTAGTCGCAATCGCGAGCTAATGGGCGCAACCAATCCCCAGGAAGCGGCGGCCGGCACCATAAGAGCTGATTTTGCGCAATCCATTGATGCCAATGCCGTTCATGGCTCCGATTCTGTAGCCTCGGCGGAGCGGGAGATTAGCTATTTCTTTGCCTCTAGCGAGATTTGCCCACGCTGAATCTCAGCGGGGTGCGACGCCATGACTGCGTTGGATCAGCTGATTGCCACCACTCCCGGTGAGGAGCGGGTCAACCTGTTGGGGCTGACCCGAGTTCAGCTTGAAACTTTTTTTCTGGATCTGGGTGAAAAGCGCTTTCGCGCGCAGCAGGTGATGAAATGGATTCATCATCGGGGTGTGCTAGATTTTTCTGAAATGACTGACCTCGGTGTGGCACTGCGAGCGCGTCTCACCGATATTGCAGAGATCACCCCGCCTCGTATTGCTGAACAACAAGATTCTCAAGACGGGACCCGAAAATGGGCGATCGCTGTCGAGGGCGGTAGCTTGGTGGAGGCGGTGCTGATTCCCGAGGGGGATCGTGCGACCTTATGCGTGTCCTCTCAAGTGGGCTGCAGTCTCGACTGTACCTTCTGCTCTACCGGTAAGCAGGGCTTCCAGAGAGACCTCAGTGCGGCAGAAATTATTGGCCAGGTTTGGCTGGCGATTAATTCTTATCAAGCGTGGCAATCTGGAAAAGGGCGCGTTGTGACGAATGTGGTCATGATGGGCATGGGGGAACCCTTACTCAATTTTGACAATGTGGTGGCCGCCATGAATCTCATGTGCGACGACCTAGCCTATGGTTTATCGAAGCGCAAAGTCACGTTATCGACATCAGGCGTGGTGCCCAACTTAGATCGATTGGCCGAATGGGCTGATGTGAGTCTCGCCGTATCCCTGCATGCTCCCAATGATGCCCTGCGTAATGAAATTGTCCCCATTAACCGCAAATATCCCATCGCACGCTTATTGTCGTCGGCCAAGGCGTATCTCGATGCGCAAACGGATAAGAAGCGGGTCGTCACCATTGAGTACACGCTGCTTGCCGGCGTGAATGACAGTGTCGATCAGGCTCGTGAGCTGGCGGTACTCCTTAAGGAGTACCCTTGTAAGATCAATTTAATTCCTTTTAATGATTTCCCTAACTCTGGCTATCAGCGACCGAGTGGTAATGCGGTGACGCGATTTTGGCAAGTGCTGGTCGATGCAGGATTCGTCGTCACAGTGCGAACAACTCGAGGCGATGACATTGATGCCGCCTGTGGTCAGTTAGTTGGCGAGGTGGTGGATCGCACCCGGCGATCTGCGCGTCATCGTGCTGGACGTGGTGATCACAGCCTGTTGCAATGAGGCTCATCAAGTGGGAGCGAGGGTAACAGGATGAGCCACTCAGTCATCTCGAATACGTTGGTGGTGAGACCGGTCTCGTCGATCATGCTGTATCTGTGTATCGGAGTGTTGGCTGCGCTGTTATCGGGCTGCGTGACGGAGTACAGCGGTGGCACGCAGATGTCGGCAGATCCTGACGCGACATTGGAGAAACGCGTATCCCTTGCCAGGCAGTATATTGGTGTCGGTGATTGGGAAAACGCAAAGCGTAATTTAGAGCTCGCCCAGCAAATCGATCCCAATAGCGCTGAAGTCTTCGAGGCGTTTGCCTTGGTTTACCAAAGTACCGGTGAAAATGCCCTGGCCGAGGCGCAGTTTCAGGCGGCTTTAAAGGCTGACCCGTCGCTGTCGAGGGCGCGCAATAACTATGCTGCATTTCTTTATTCTCAGGGGCGATTTGTCGAGGCTGAGCGCGAATTTGATCGTGTGACAGGCGATACGCTCTACAGCGGCCGCCCAATGGCGTTCGTGAATCTGGGCTTGAGTCGATTGCAGTTGGATCAGAAAGAGGGGGCGGAGGCAGCCTTTACTCGAGCATTATCGATGGATCGGCGAAATTCAGCCGCCTTATTAGAGATGGGATTTCTGCGACTTGAAGCGGGTGATACTGAGGAAGCCGCGCGGTATCATAGCGACTACCGAGCAAACGCGCCGACGCAATCGCCAAGAAGTCTGCTGCTCGGACTCGAGATTGCCAGTGCTGTGGGCGATTGGGACACGATGGGGAGTTATGAGTTGGCGTTGCGAAACTTGTATCCAGATTCGTCTGAATATAGGTTGTGGGTGGAGCGACAGAGTCGATAAGCAGTGCCCGGCATGAGAGCCGGGAACGGGGAGAGCAATAGCCATGAAGCAGCCGTCGCCGATAAAGCGCCGAGTCAGTAGGCAGATCTACGTAGGGAACGTCCCTATCGGCGGTGATGCGCCGATTGCGGTGCAAAGTATGACCAATACGGAAACCTGTGATGTCGACGCGACCGTCGCCCAAGTGCAGGCCATTTCGGCAGCTGGCGCTGACCTCGTCAGGGTGTCGGTTCCTAGTATGGAGGCCGCAGAGGCGTTCAGAGATATTCGGGCGCGTGCTGATGTCCCGCTGATCGCCGATATCCATTTTGACCATAAGATTGCCTTAAAAGTGGCCGAGTACGGTGTGGATTGTTTGAGGATTAACCCCGGCAACATCGGTCGCGAAGAAAAGGTCAAAGAAGTCATTGCGGCGTGTCAGGATCGAGGCATCCCGATCCGTATTGGCGTCAATGCGGGTTCATTGGGTAAGGACTTACTGCGCAAGTATCCCGAGCCGAATGCCGAAGCGTTAGTGGAATCAGCCATGCGTAACATTGAGATGCTGGATCGTCATGATTTCCAAGATTTTAAGGTCAGCGTTAAGGCGTCAGAAGTGTTTATGGCAGTGGAGGCTTATCAAAAGCTAGCGCAACAGATCGAACAGCCGCTGCATCTGGGTATTACCGAGGCAGGTGGTACGCGCGGTGGCACCGTCAAATCGGCTGTGGGGCTGGGTATGCTGCTTATGCAGGGCATTGGCGACACAATTCGTGTGTCCTTAGCCGCTGACCCCGTTGAGGAAGTTAAAGTCGGTTTTGAGATCCTAAAGAGTCTCAAGTTGCGCGCTAATGGCATCAACTTTATCGCTTGCCCGAGTTGCTCCCGACAGAATTTTGATGTGATCAGCACCATGAATGCGCTGGAAAACCGTCTTGATGATATCCGCACACCCATGGATGTTGCGGTCATTGGCTGCATTGTGAATGGCCCTGGTGAGGCGCGCGAGGCAGACGTTGGCTTGACCGGTGCGACGCCAAGTAACCTGATTTATATCGCGGGCGAGCCTGACCACAAAGTGAGCAATCAGGATTTTGTCGATCATCTTGAATCCGTTATCCGAGATCGGGCAGAGATCATTGAGGCGGAGCGCGCAGAGCGCGAGGCCAATATTATTTCCAGTACACACTGACGATTTTGCTATGACGACATACCAAGCGATTCGCGGGATGGTGGACATCCTGCCTGAGCAAACCCCTTTATGGCAGTCGATGGAGACGGCTGCGCTGGAGGTTTTGTCGAGTTACGGTTACGCCGAAATTCGGCTACCTATCATCGAGGCGACGGGACTCTTTGCCCGCTCGATTGGTGAGGTCACTGATATCGTCGAAAAAGAAATGTATAGCTTCGACGATCGTAATGAAAACAGTATGACGTTGCGGCCAGAGGGCACTGCGGGATGCGTTCGGGCTGTTGTGCAGCATAACTTGGCGATCACGCCACAAAAACTTTGGTACACCGGACCGATGTTTCGCTATGAGCGACCGCAGAAAGGCCGACAGCGGCAGTTTCACCAGTTGGGTGTTGAGGCTTTTGGTGTTTCGACGCCCGATCAAGATGTTGAGCTGATAGCCCTGTGTCGCCAACTCTGGCGACGGTTGGGAGTGGACGATGCGCTCTCGCTCGAGATCAACAGTATTGGTGATAGTGCTGATCGGACAAAGTACCGAGAGGCGCTAGTCGCTTATTTGTCTGAGCACCGAGAGGCACTCGATGCCGACAGTCAGCGGCGGTTAGAGAGTAACCCTTTGCGTATTTTAGATAGCAAAGATGCCGGGACGCAGGCTGTGCTCGAACTCGCCCCTTCGTTACCCGATTACCTCGATGCGCCAACGCGCCAAGAGTTTGATGGGTTGCTCCAGTACCTGGCGGAGCTGGATATTGCTTACCGCGTCAACCCGCGCTTAGTCAGAGGGCTCGACTATTACAACAAGACGGTCTTTGAGTGGACCACGACGCTGCTCGGTGCACAAAGTACCGTGTGTGGCGGCGGTCGCTATGACGGTCTAGTGGCGCTATTTGGCGGTAAACCAACGCCGGCAGCGGGCTTTGCGGTAGGGCTCGAGCGATTGATCTTGCTCATGCAGGCGTTAGACATTACTGTCTCGCACCCGGTCGACCTCTACGTCATAACGGCAGACACTGCGGCCCTCGCGCATGCGTTGCCCAGAATCGACGCATTGCGTAGCCAGTTTCCTGAGCTTGAAATCGTCCAGCACTTGGGGGGCGGCAGTTTTAAAAGTCAGTTTAAGCGTGCCGATAAAAGCGGCGCGTCGCTGGCATTGATATATGGTGAATCAGAGTTAGCCGCCAATACGGTGACGCTGAAACCCCTGAGAGGGGACAACGAACAGCAGACCATAGCGGATGCAGCATTAGCATCCTTTATGTCAGAGTATCTGATGAAAACAGACAGCGCCTGATTGGTAGCGCGCTCAAAAAAGGAGTCATACGGTGGCAGACCATATGCAGGACGAGGCCGATTTAGAGGCCCTCAAGCGCTGGTGGGACGAAAATGGTAAGGGCCTCGTCGGCGCGGTCGCTGTGGCAGGGCTGGGGACCCTCGGCTGGCAGCAGTACCAAGACTATTCGACCTCACAGGTGGAGGCGGCCTCAGACTTATATGCCTCCATGTTGTCGACTCAGCTGGAGGGGGGAGATCCTGAGCAGCTAGCGACGGTTGCCGAGATACTCAAGAAGGATCACGGCGGCACGGCTTATGCGCGTTTTGGCGCGATGTTACAGGCACGGGTAGCAGTAGACGCCGATGATTTAGCGGCCGCTGAGGCCGCTTTGAGATGGGCCTTAAGTGCCGGTGATACGAGAGATGACTTTGGTCAATTGATTCAATTGCGCCTTGCAAGAGTGTTGGCAGCGCAAGGCAAGGAGGCTGAGGCTCTGGCTATATTGGCTCAGGGGAGCTCGGCCTATCCCGTTGCCTATTTTCAAGCGGTTGGCGATATTCACTTAGCCGGTGGCAAGACAGACGAGGCGCTGATGGCGTATCGAGCAGGGCGCGATGCATCACTTGAGTTGGGGCAGATCAATAGCGTGCTCGATAACAAAGTCCGTACGTTAGAGACTCGTGTGCCGGTTGCGACTGACAATAATCCTATTGGAGAAGCGAGTTAATGAAATCTGCCGGTCGTTTATTACTCATCTTGAGTCTATCTATTACGACAGGATGCAGCACTGTAAAGGGCTGGTTTAGTGATGATGATTATGACCCGCGCGAGCCGGTCGAGCTCCAAAAAATTGAAGAACTGGTCAAGGTAAAGCAAGCCTGGTCCCGCGGCGTTGGTAATGGCCAAGGTGATGGGCTGTATAAAATCAATCCGCTGCTGGTGAATGGCAATATTTATAGTGCCTCAGCCGAGGGCGAGGTCGCGAGTGTCGACGCAGAAACGGGACGTGTTCGGTGGAAGCGGGATGTTGAGCTGTCGCTATCGGGCGGTGTGGGACATCACGACGACAGCGTATTTGTGGGAGCGTCAGAAGGGTTAGTGATGCGCTTATCAGCGGATAGCGGCGCAGAAATCTGGCGATCCTCGGTATCGGGCGAGGTGCTCGCTGCGCCACAGGGTAACGGCAAATACGTGGTGGCGCAGACCTATGATGGCAAGCTCATGGGCTTTGACTATGCGACGGGAGCGATCCGCTGGACCTACATGAGTGATGTGCCGGTGCTGACGCTGCGGGGTACCGGCACCCCCCTGATTATTGGTGACAACGCGGTGGCTGGATTTGCTGATGGTAAATTGGTCGCCATAAACCTACGTTCGGGTAATGTTTCTTGGGAGGCGAGGATTGCCATCCCTCAAGGCACGTCTGAGATTGAGCGCATCGTCGATATTGATGGCTCAATGGCCTTACAAGGCAGTGATCTGTACGTTGCCAGCTACCAAGGCAGGCTTGCCGCAGTCGACACGCGGTCTGGCCGCAAACTCTGGCAGCG
>CAJQKG010000190.1 GCA_905478845.1 uncultured Luminiphilus sp. | reverse complement strand
CCAAAAAATACTGTTCTGGGACAGTCCACCGCCTACCGTCGCGAAACGCCCTGAAAGCGTTCCCCAGTAGGGCGTGCGGACACCCAAGGGGGCCAGTTGCTCATAAAGCGCTTGCCAGCTGCAGCCAGTTTCGACAGTGACGTAACGATCCTCCAAATTGATCTCGATAATGGCGTTCAGGTTGGTGATGTCCACCAATAGACTGTCTGGAGCGGTGGCGAGATAACCACTGGTATAGCTCATTCCACCACCTCGCGTCACGATGGGCGTGCCTCGTTCTCGGCACGCACGCACCAGCGCTTGCACTTCTTCAATGCTGCGCGGCGTGACAACGGCGCAGACCGGTGGGCCTAACGAAAAGACGTCTTGCGAGTAGAGGGCGATTTGTTCTGGATCCGTCTGAATGATTTCCGCGGGCAGTAATTGTTCGATACTCGATACCACTGCGTTCATGTTGTGTCTCCGAATCAAATCCTTTTTGCTCAACCAAAAGAGTAGCAGACGTGGTAGTCATTAGCGCGCCTTACGGCATTGCCGCTTAATAGATAGCATATTCTCGGACTTAGGGCACTAGGGAGCGGCGGTGCCGGTACGGCGTTAAAGAGATATCAACTCCCTATCAGGATCACGGTATGATGCGGCTAGGCTGAGCTCGAAGGTATCCGTATGCGACCGCAGGGATTTTCGCACGTGGTGATCACCACCGCCCAGACGCCAGTGTTGGGTGCGTTTTTTGCGGCACTGGGTTGGCGCTCGCTGACGGTCGATGAAATGCCAGAAGCGGCGGCATTTTGGGGTGTTGAGCAAGGTGAGACGCCGGCTATGCGCTGGATACCGCCCTCGAACGCGTGTGAGGTCTTGCTGTTGCCGACACCCCAGAAGGTGCCCGTATTGCGCCCTAAAGAGTGCGCCGTCACAACCCCCGGAGGACTCTTTGACATCAATATGCGGACAGTCGATAGCGATTGGTCCCACGACTTTTTGCAATCCCATGGATGGCAGCCTCTAGTTGACCCCGTGGCGTGGCGATTCGGAGATATTGAGACCAAAGAGGGGCTCTATA
Organism: uncultured Luminiphilus sp.; assembly: GCA_905478845.1. Lineage (GTDB taxonomy): Bacteria > Pseudomonadota > Gammaproteobacteria > Pseudomonadales > Halieaceae > Luminiphilus. The sequence continues at coordinate 9,249 of CAJQKG010000190.1, read as the reverse complement.
TTCAAGACGATGGCATTGTGTTGGCGGTTATGGAGCGGCTGCAACCGCCGTTACCAACCGTCACCTTCGATCGGATGAGTGATGTCTTTAATGCGACGCAGATGGTGAGCAATGTCGATCAGACGATTGCCTTTTTTAATTATCTGGGTTTTGAGCGGTTTATTCATCATCAAGGCCCGCTCCCCGGTGCGGGGCCAAAGGTGTTGCAATTGGAGCATCATCCCGAGAACACCGGTGACGTTCATCTCGCTATTTTGCATCCAGAGGGGCGTATGGAGGGTTCTCTTGAGCTTGTCGAAGTCCTTCACCATCCGCTTCCGCAGCTTAATGTGCCACCTGGTGGTGGGCGAGGCTTACGATCGCTCTGTCTCCCTATTGATGATGTGGAGTCCTGTTATCAGGGGTTGGTGGAGAGTGAGTGGTCTAGCCGAATCATTCATCCGCTCGCCCAGCGTGCACTGCCCGGTGTGCTGAGCACACTCAGCTTTGCCATTGCCGCGCCAGATGGCGGCAGGCTCGACGTGTACCAACACACCGCATGAGGTCGCTACGATGTTGAAGTCCATTTTGATGGTTTGGGTGCTTGTCCAAAATGTGCCTGCTACACAAGAAGCGTATGAAGATTATTTGGGCTACCAGACGGCTGATCGTGGGGTGGTCTCCGCTGAGCTTGCGGCGGCGATTAAACGACCAAGATTGGCAAACCGGTCTTATGTCACCTTGGTACCTAAGTCGGGCCCACAGGTTGGGATTCGTATCATCGAAGGAGCCGATCAAGGATATCAACCCATGCGCCGCTTGGGGTGGAGCGCCATTGAGCTATTGGTGAAGGACCCGGAGCAGCTCAGAAGTAATTTGTCTGGGTCTGCATTTACGCATTTGCTGGGCCCTGATTTTCTCACCGAGCAGAAAAACATTCTCGCCATGCAGGTTTATGGTCCCAGCCAGGAGCTTTTCTATCTTACCCATATGGTAGACCCCGCTTTATCCTTTTTAGTGCCTCAACCGAGCCCTGAACCCGTCGGCCACAGTTTTATCATGGTCATGGGCAGTCACGATATTGAAGCGAGTATCGCCTTTTTTAGGCAACACTTTGATAATCCGGTGGTGGGTCCTATCCCCTATCGTATCGGCGTGTTGTCCGACGCTTACGGAATATCGACTACAACTCAACACCCGTTGGCGCTCATATCGATGTCTGATGGTTACGGTATCGAAATTGATCAATATCCCAAAGCGGCAACGCCGGTGCCAGCGGCGCTGGGTGCCCGAGGGGGTGTGATCTTGGTGAGTTTGAGCGTGGATCCAGCAGGAATGAAACAAGCGTTGCCTTGGACCCTTGCTTATCCAAGTGCAGATGATGCCTCACGCGGGGGTATTGTGACGCTGCCGTCCGGAACACCGTTAGAGCTTTTATGGAGTCAGCCCGTATTGCCTCAGTCGGGTAACTAGGTCTATGTTGTCTGAATCCGCGTGCTGGTCGATAAAAATAAGCACGCCTTTTTACGGAGAGTGATCGGTTTATCGTGGCAATGACGCTGTTTGATAAGCTCTGGCAGGAGCATGAGGTGGAGACGCTCTCCGAGCGTCAGTCCCTCCTGTACGTCGATCGCATTTTTCTTCATGAACGAACGGGCAGCGTAGCACTGAATAGTTTGCTTGAGCATGGCCGTCCTGTGCGACGCCGGCAGCATGCTTTTTGCACGATGGATCATATTGTGGATACGATCCCTGGGCGGAGTGACGACACACTGATGCCCAGCGGGCGCGATTTTATTGTTGCCACCCGAAGCGCTGCGCGTGAGACAGGTATTCAATTATTCGATATTCAGGATCCCGATCAGGGCATCGTGCACGTGATCTCTCCAGAATTAGGTATTGCATTACCCGGCTTGTCATTAATTTGCCCTGATAGCCATACCTGCACCTTGGGTGGCTTGGGTGTGTTGGCGTGGGGGGTGGGATCAACCGAGGCAGAGCATGCCCTGGCAACCAGTACGCTCAGGGTAACTCGACCGCAAACGATGCGAGTGCAGTTTATCGGCAGTATGGCTGAGCATGTCACCGCCAAAGACCTTATTCTTTATACGATTCGGTCGTTGTCCGCGTCGGGGGGCGCAGGATACGCCATCGAATTTGCGGGTCCGGCTATTGTGGCGCTGCCAGTTGAGTCACGGCTCACCCTTTGCAATATGGCGACAGAACTCTCTGCGTTTACCGGGCTGATTGCCCCCGATGAGCAGGTCATCGATTATTGTCAGGGGCGTCCGTTCGCCCCTCGAGGCGCCGCATGGGAGGCGGCTATCCGTCATTGGCAGACCTTGCAAAGTGATGCAGATGCCCAATTCGATAGCGAGCACCGCATTGATATTGGTTCCTTGAAACCACAGCTAACATGGGGAACCAGTCCGCAACACTGTATTGACTGGGATGAGGAAATTCCCGGTGCGGGAGAGGCGCCAGACGAGGCAACGGCAGCATCTTGGCAGCAGGCGCAGGCGTACATGGGCGTGACGGCGGGGCACCGCTTATCGGACTATCCGCTCGACGCTGCTTTTATTGGCTCGTGCACGAATAGCCGCTTATCAGACTTACGCGATGCGGCGAGCTATCTGACGCAGACGGGGCACCGTGTTGCAAAAGGCGTAAAGGCCCTGTGCGTGCCCGGCAGTGGTCGCGTCAAGCGAGCCGCGGAAGCGGAAGGCATTGACGCCGTTTTTCGTCAAGCTGGGTTTGAATGGAGAGAGCCCGGTTGCTCGATGTGTTTCTTTGCCGGGGGGGAGAGCCTTGGGGAGGGTGTGCGGGTCGCTTCCACCACCAATCGCAATTTTCAGGGACGTCAGGGTCTGGGTGTCAGAACGCATCTTGGCAGTCCGCTGAGCGTTGTAGCGAGCGCTTGTGCCGGGCACTTGTTAGCCGATATGACGCCATGACACCTTTCACGTTGCATCAGGGTATTGCCGCACCGCTTCTACGGGATAACATTGATACCGACACGATTATTCCCTCGCGGGAGATGCGGACGGTTTCGCGCTCTGGCCTTGCCGACGGATTGTTTGCACCGTGGCGTTACACCGATGTGGATGCGCGGGTGGCGCACCCCGATTTTGTGCTCAATCAAGCGTGCTATGCGGGTGCTTCCATTATGTTGGCAGGTCTCAATTTTGGCTGTGGCTCCTCTCGAGAACATGCCGTATGGGCCATGATGGAGTGGGGCGTTAAGGTCGTCATCGCGCCCTCTTTCGCGACGATCTTCCGTAATAATGCGTTGCGCAATGGGCTGCTGACAATCGAGCTAACGCGCGATCGAATTGAGTGGCTGGCTCATTGGGTTAGCGCTGATCCTCAGGTAAACCCGTTAACGGTGGATCTCCAAGCCTGCACGATTTTGAGTGGGGCGGGCCGCGAGAAAGAGGTCTTTCAGATCGATCCGATAGCGCGCGCGATGCTCATCGAGGGTCTCGACGAGATTGGACTGACTGAACAGTCACTGAATCACATTGAGGATTTTGAACATCGTGACCAGCTGCGTCGCCCCTGGGCTTACCTAGTGGACCCGCACTAAGCGTTTAGTATGCCTCTCTCGATTAAGGCGGCAATCTGATCGACATCAAGCCCCAGCTCTTGCAGCACCTCATGGTTATGTTCGCCGGTCGCGGGGATGTCGCGGTGCAGGGGAGATTTGGTCTGGCCAAACTCAATGGGCAAACGCGGTAATTGGGTTGCTTCCCCTGCGCGGAGACCCTCGGTGAGATGAACGGGCACTAAGCCATCCGACGCGCTCAAATGGGGATCGTCAAATAAATCGCCGGGGCGATTGATCGGTGAGAAGGGCAGTCCAGCGCGATCTAGCCGTTCGCTGAGGTCAGCCAAATTCATTGGCGCAAATAAAGTGCGGATATGGGCCAATAGCGTTTCTCTCGCTGCCACGCGGCCCGCATTGGTGGCTAGGTCTTTGTCGCTGGCCCAATCCGTTAACGCGAACTCAGCACAGAACCGTTGCCACAGGGTATCGCTGACGATGCCGACAAAAATCCGCTCTCCCGACGTTAAATCGAAAATGTCATAAATAGCCCATGCCGATTGACGTACTGACATCGGTGGCGGGGCCTCCCCACTGACTGCCTGCTGCGCCATATGCTGGCCAACTAAAAAAGCGGTGGTTTCAAACAGCGCGCTGGTCACATGTACCCCTTTACCAGAGGCTTGTCGCTGGTGGAGTGCAGAGAGAATCGCGATGACACCGAACATCCCGCCGGTAATATCAATGACAGAAGAGCCTGCCCGCATCGGCTGATCAGGAAGACCCGTCATGTAGGCCAGTCCGCCCATCATTTGGGTCACCTCATCAAGGGCAACGCGGTGCTCATAGGGACCAGACAGAAAGCCTTTGAGAGAACAGTAGATCAATGCAGGATGGCTGGGTTCGAGGGTGTCGTAGTCCAATCCCAGATTGGCCATGGTGCCCGGCCGAAAGTTTTCCAGCACAATGTCCGCCGAATGAATAAGGTCAAGTGCCACTTTGCGACCTTCCGGATTTTTGAGATCGAGGGCGATAGAGCGTTTGTTGCGGTTATACATGGGAAAATAACCGGCTCCTGAGCCTTGCAGACGACGGGTGTTGTCGCCGTTGAGCGGTTCGACTTTAATGACATCTGCCCCTAAGTCGCCCAGAATCACACCCGCGGTGGGTCCCATGACCATGTGGGTGAATTCGATGACTTTGATACCTTTCAGTGGAGCGCACTGTGCATGCGTCTCCTCGCCCCCCGTCATTACTGCATCCCCAGATGATTTGTTATGATGTTATATCATTAAGCTGTTTTAGCTGCCAAGGTGCTTAGGTGACCAGATGACAGAAAATCGAGACAATCAAGGAATCATTCTAGCGCAACGTCCTGATGGGTTGCCTAATCCGGATGACTTTGCCTTTGAAGTACGACAACTCGGACCGCGAGCTGCCGGAATGATTCGCTGTCAAACCCTGTTTTTATCGCTCGATCCTTATATCCGCTCGGTCATTGCCGGCAATCATCTGGGCCATGGCATTGATACCGGCGATATTGTGCCGGGCGAGGTGGTTGCCAGAATTATCGAGAGCGATGACCCGACATGGCCAGTGGGAATGCTGGTGCGTTGCCATAGCGGTTGGCAACAGTTCTGCGATCAGCCAGCGGAGGGATTGTCACAGGTACCCCAAGCGCTGAGCCGCCCGTCACTGACCTTGTCGATATTGGGTATGCCTGGATTGACCGCGTGGGCGGGCATGGTGTCCATTGCTAATGTCCGCGAGGGCGATGTGGTGGTCATTCCTGCTGCGGTAGGTGGTGTGGGCGCCATGGCAGCGCAATTAGCTCGGCGAGCGGGGGCGACAACGATTGCTGTCACAAGCGGAGCTGAGAAGCGTCGGATCGCCCTGGAGACATTGGGGTATGACCATTGCATTGACCGTGTCGATCAAGACCTGGCTGAGGCATTGGCGGACGTCGCGCCACAAGGTGTCTCTGTTTATTTTGATTTGGTGGGTGACCCGACGCTCACGACGGTTGCACAGCAACTCGCAATCGGCGGAAGAGTCGTACTCTGTGGATTAATTAAAGACTATAACGGTGATCATAAAACGACGGGGCCGCATCCCGGACTCTGGATTACCAAGCGAGCCACTGTCAGTGGATTGGTGGTGTATGACTATGAACCGCAACGCGCTGCCTTCGAGCAGGAGTTTATCCCCCTTGCTGAGGCGGGTGACTTGGTCGCGAATGAAGAAATGCACGAAGGGTTGGCGTCTGCACCTGACGCATTTTGTCGCCTCATGCGAGGAGGCAATACCGGTAAGGTGGTGGTTCATGTCGATAGCTGAGGAAAATAATCAGTGATGAATCCCATCACAATCAGCGAGGTGGGCCCGCGAGATGGGCTGCAAAGTGTTGAGACGGTATTGCCGACAGCGGACAAAATGATCTGGATAGAGGCCGAGTACCGCGCGGGTGTTCGAGAAATTGAAGTCGGCTCCTTTGTATCGCCAAAGATCTTGCCGCAAATGGCGGATACCGCAGTTATCGTGCGGGATGCCCGGCGATTTGAAGACCTTGTCGTGGCGGTACTGGTACCTAATGTTCGGGGTTGTGAGGCCGCAATCGAGGCGGGGGCACATAAGATTTCTATCCCGCTGTCACTCAGTGAGACGCATAGCCAGAAAAACGTGCGTCGTGATCACAAGCAAATGTTAGCGGAGATTAGTGCCTGCCAAAAACTGGTAGATCAACTGCCGCTCGGAGAGCGTCCTTATTTCGAGGTGGGATTATCGACCGCGTTTGGCTGCACCATTGAAGGCGTAGTCGAAGAGGCTTTCGTGATCGAGATGGCTGCGCGAGTGCTGGATCTGGGTGTCGCCGAGGTGGGTCTATCGGATACCACCGGAATGGGTAACCCCGCCCATCTGGAAAGATTGGTAACGGGCATTTGGCAGCGGTGTGGTGAGGCTCGACTCACGGGGGTACATCTTCACAACACCCGAGGTCAGGGGCTGGCGAATGCATTGCGAGCGATTGAGTTGGGCATTACCACGCTCGACAGTTCCTTGGGCGGTCTGGGCGGATGTCCCTTTGCACCGGGAGCGAGCGGCAATATTGTGACGGAAGATCTTGTCTTTATGTTGGAATCGATGGGTTACGCGACCGGGATTGATCTGGAAGCGTTATTGGCCGTCCGCCACCAAGTCGCCACATTACTGCCTGAAGAAGAGTGGTATGGCTTCACGGCTTCTGCTGGACTACCGAAGCATTTTGATACCGCGACTCTGGGGGAGGCACCTTAATGACTGCGGCACCGTCTCTCCCTGTTCGTAATCCGAGGACAGGTGAGTGTGATTACGAGATGCCAGTCGTTTCAGCCGCTGCGATCACGCCAATAGTCGAGGCGCTGCGTGTGGCACAAACTGACTGGTTGGCGATGGGCGCGACCACTCGAGCGCAGTGCCTCAACCGTTTTGCAGAGGCGGTGATGGCGGAGGTTGAACCACTGGCAGCCGCGCTTGCGATCGATACAGGTCGTTCTACCTTTGCGCAATTTGAAGCAATAAAATCAGTGGAGCTCATCCGCCTGTGGGCTGAGCGAGCGCCGCCGATTATTGAGCAACTAGCGGGCGCTGGACAATCCGGGCAAGTCCCTGCCGTGCACTATCAACACCGATTGATCCCCTATCAAGTCGTCGCGGTGATCAGCCCGTGGAATGTGCCTTTGCTATTGGCGATGATCGATAGTCTTGCGGCCTTGTCTGCAGGCTGCTCTGTGCTACTGAAACCCTCAGAGGTGACGCCTCGATTTATTGAGCCGCTGCAGCGCGCACTCGATACGGTGCCCGAGCTGGCAAGTGTTTTACACATCATCACAGGGGGTCCCGACACCGGCAAAGCGATGATCGATCAGGTTGACGCAGTCTGCTTCACGGGGAGCGTGAAGACGGGCCGCGATGTCAGCCAGCGAGCGGCGGCCAATTTCATTCCGGCCTTTTTAGAATTAGGGGGTAAAGATCCTGCGTTGATCTTACCAGATGCCGATTTGCCGCTTGCTGTCCGCGCAGTCGTGCGCAGCGCCATTGGTATGACGGGCCAGGCCTGCCAGTCATTAGAGCGCATCTATTGCCATGAGGATGTGGCGGAGGCGTTTATCGAGGAGGTGGTCAGTCAGTGTCAGGCGCTATCGTTAACGTGCACTGAGGATGGTTCGGGTGACATTGCACCACTGATCTTTGCGAGACAAGTTGAGACGATACAGGCGCAAATAGACGACGCGCTTAAGAAGGGGGCGCGTTGCTTGTTGGGCGGAGAGCCGGTGCATGCTGGGGGTACCTGGTACCCGCCGACTGTGCTGATCAACGTTGATCACGATATGTTGGTCATGCAGGAGGAGACCTTTGGGCCTGTTATTCCGATCGCAACGTTTACGGATGTCGAAGAGGCGGTTGCACTGGCGAATGACTCGACTTTTGGGCTGTCGGCGGCGGTCTTCTCCGCCGATGTCGCGCGGGCACTGGGCGTCGCTGAACGCTTGCAAGTGGGCGCGGTCAGTATCAACGACGCGTCACTAACCGGCATTGTGAACGATGTTGAAAAAAATAGTTTCCGTTACTCGGGAATGGGCGGTTCCCGAATGGGGGCGGCCGGACTGACTCGTTTTCTTCGTAAGCGTGCCCTGTTGATACAGACCGCAGAGCCCGCGATGATTCAGCTTTTTTCTGATCCAGCACAGGAGCACTCAGTATGACGATGGTTTGCGTTGATTTAAAAACGGGAGAGGCTGGATATCAGCCGGTTCTCGACTTTCTGACCACAATATTGCCGGACACGCGGGCCTTTGACGGATGTCAGGATTTGCGCGTCTACCTGGAGGATGAGGGCGCGAAGATACTGTTCATCGAGTATTGGGAGAGTGCCGAACACTATCAGCGTTACCTCAGCTGGCGCACCGAAACGGGCGTCCTTGACGAGCTGGTTGCGATGCTGGCTGAGCCACCCATTATTCGTATTGCGGAAGATTCGGGTATTTGAGGTGCGAGTTTGTCTCGCCCCGGATAGTGGGTTGCTGTCCTCGATAGGACTAATCCTGCTGATCGCATTGCTGCTCCCGCTGACGGGATGGTCACAGCCCATCACTAGTTGTGATTGGGAGGCGGCTCATCCCTCCGACCCTCACCGTGTTGGTCCCGGTGTGTCCTCGTCTGACGTAAATACCGAGCGGGCTATTGCAGCCTGCAGACAGGCTTTATTGACCAATGCAGAGAGCCCGCGGCTACAGTACCAATTGGCCCGTGCGATCGTTTATGACGCCGAGCGTCATAACACCGCTAATGAGGAAGGTATGTGGTACTTGGAGCAATCGGCGCGCGCAGGCTATACGCAGGCCATGTTCGTATACGGATTAATGCTGACAAGCGAAGGTCGGGTTTGTGAAGCACCTTCCTGGATGCGACAGGCAGCAATGGCAGGCCTCAAAGCAGCGCGTATTGGCTATGTAGAAGGTGCAACCAGTGGGCGATGGTCTTCATGCGGTATCGCCCTAGATCTGCAGCGCATGGTGGCATTTCTCGATGGCGCCGAAGAGCAGATATCCGGCTACTATGAAACCCTACTCGTGGCTACGCTGAGAAGCGCACTACAGAGGCTGAACCACGAGTAAATCCGCGCATAGGCAATGCTGGCGTTGCAGTAGCGTTTACCAGACTGAATCTGCTGTCTTCACACGCCTAGT
>CAJQKG010000189.1 GCA_905478845.1 uncultured Luminiphilus sp. | reverse complement strand
TAGCCAATGGGTCTGAGCAGGTATGGCAGGCGGATAGCACTGAAGCAGAGAGGCTGCACGGCATTCCGTGCCGCCTCCCTTATTTTACACTGACGGGGGACTGGGCGAACGCATGAGCTGAGGTGCATGAGCTAAGGTGCATGAGCTGAGGTGCATGAACTGAGGTGCATGAACTGAGGTGCATGAACTGAGTTGGATGAGCTGAGGTGCATGGATTGAGTTGGATGAACTGAGGTGCGTGAGCTGAGTTGCATGAACTGAGCTTGATGAGGTGAACAGCCTGATTACCTGTGGTCAGGAGGTCCTGAGCCGTCACAGGTGCCCGCATGAGTGCTGGCAACTCACCTGTGATGGCGGGACGGAGCGGGCGTTATCGTTGCTTCGGCAACCTGCCAGAGGCTTTGCCGACCAATATAGGCGTATCGTCGTCATTTTTTTGCCATAGACGGCAATGAACTAGATCGTGCCCTTCGCCGCACTCGAGGGCTTCAATTTCACCGCCACAATACAAATGGTCGTCGGGAAACACATTGGCCGAAAACCGTATTTCAGTGCTGACCAAGTCCCAGGGTTGATGAAGCCAGTTGGTGAAAAACTGGTAGAGATAGGCTTGGTTGAGCGGGCCTTGTTGCACGGTATCTGGCAGTCCACGCTCTTGAGCGTACACGCGATCAAGGTGAAGCGGATTGGTGTCGCGCAAAATAAGTGCAATCGGAATATAGTCAAATCGGTCCATTGGTCCGAATTTAACTGTTGGCAGTGCCATGCCGACTGCGAGGTCCTCAAGCAGAGGTTTATGCGGTGCAATAGTCATTTGAATAGTATGTAAGACTGTTTTCCGGTCATGATGCTATCGCCGTCCCAGTCCCCCTTAATCGTGAATGCCAGTTGAACGACATCGAAAGTTTGTCGTCCGGTTTTTTCATACACGTCGCTGATGACGGCGCTAATCTCAACCTCTTCACCGACATAAAGCGGACGATGATACTCAATGAATTGCTCGCCAAACATAGCGGTGCCATCTCGATAGTCAAACCAAAAATCAGTCTTCCAGTCGAAGGTTCGAAGCAGGCCCAACACGGCGACTAACGGCGCAAAGGAGGGGGGCGCAACGTGCTGCGCTTCTGCCACGAAATCGTTGGGGTCTGACATCACGCCCAAAAAGTCGCCGACATCCTCACAAGAAACGCGGTAATGAGCGGTTCGCAGGGGTTTTCCAATCAGCGCTTTGCGATCTGCTACCTGGGGTTGAGTGGTTGAAATGGTCACGCTTCCTTATCCTGATGAATCGAGATGCTGATGAGTCGAGAGTGCCTGTGGATAGCGCGTCACACTCCTGTAGCATATCAAGTGTTGACATACAGTGCGTTACTTTGGCCGCCCGCGATATTAATACTAACAACTGGTACTGGCCTACTCTGGTGTGCGCCTGAGACTAAACGCCCCGGTGTAACGACTGAGTGTGCCGTTCGAAAAAATAAATTTAGCGATCTGGTAGGGCGTATTCAAACTGTATTTTTTTAACACCCATAAAAATTTACGAATTGACTCTTAACATGGCCGCGCATTCACTGTCAGAGCCGCAAGGTAATGGTTTCACGGTTGTATTACTTGACCTTACGATCGGTTGGCAACGAACGTATTTCGAGGGTGAAGAGGGCGTCAAGATTTTACAGGCTGCGACCGCTGTGAGGGTAACCGGTATGATGATGCAGAAAGTAGGCGCGTCACTCTTCAGGCTGCTCGGCTACGATAATTAGGCTCTCGAGATGACGAGCCCATAGAGCATGGAATGTGACATTGCGTAATACTGAATACTTGCTGTCTGAATTACTGTTGACCGCGGCGGAAAAACATCCTGACCGACCGGCGCTGATTTTCCCCGACTCGCAATTAACTTACTCGGAGCTGTCGTCATTGAGCCAGCGCTATGCGCGGGGGATGATCGGTGGTGGTTTGTCGCGTGGGGACCACGTGGGGATTTTGGCGGTCAATCGGCCTGAGTACATCGCGCTCCTGTTCGCCTGCATGTTCTCAGGCACCGTTGCCGTGTTGCTCAATGCGCGTTTTCGCGTTCAAGAATTGCAGCATGCGGCCACGCACTGTGACCTCAAATGGATGTTTGTGGGCCAAAACGAGGCGGTGCCGCACGCGGCGAGATTGCTTGAGGCGCTGCCAGAGTTGGCAAATGCCGATGCCAGTGGGGCCGTGTCGGTGTCCTCAGCGCCTATGCTCGAGCGCGTGGTATCACTAGACGCCTTTGACCAAGCTGGCTTCACCGCCTTCTCAGATTTTCTCGCTGAACAGACCTTGGCAACACCGGCGCAATTTGAGGCACGACAGGAACAAGTCATCGCCAGTGAGCCGGCACTGATTATGTTTACCTCGGGTACGACCTCGCTGCCGAAGGGCTGTATGTTGACGCAGGAGTCGGTTTTCAGAACGTCGTTAGCGATGAGGAATCGATTGAGTTTGTCGACTGACGAGCGGATGTGGGACCCGCTGCCCATGTTCCACATGGCGTCTATTTTACCGATGCTGAGTCTTTTTCATGACGGCGGTGCGTGTCTGACTGATGAGAAGGTGGATATTGATCGGGCGGTGGTCCAAATAAACGAAGAGCGCGCCACCTTTTTGTACCCCGCTTTTCCCGCCATCATGGCGGAGTTGATCAATCATCCCGATATGAAGCTCGATCAACTCGATCATGTTCGCTTGATCAATAACATTGGTTCGGCTGAGGCGCTGCGAGAAAATATGCGCGCGTGGCCATCTGCGACCCATATCAGCGCCTTTGGCATGACCGAGCTTAGTGGTATCGCAAGTCACACTGATCCCAATGATACGGAAGCTCAGCGCGCAGAGACCTGCGGCAAACCTTATGAGGGCATTGAGGTAGCGATCGTCCACCCTGAGTCAGGGCAGGTCTGCACTGCGAACGAGCAGGGCGAGATCCGTATACGAGGATTTCTGTTGTTCGATGGTTATTACAAGCAGCCTGAAGAGACAGCACGGGTCATCGATGATCAGGGTTGGTTTCGTACCGGCGATTTGGGTTCCTTGGATCCTGAAGGCCGTATTCGTTTCCACGGTCGTATTAAGGATGTGCTGAAGGTGGGGGGTGAGAATGTGTCACCGCTGGAGGTTGAGGCCTGGCTGTCGACTCACCCAGACGTCATGGTGGCTCAAGTGGTTGGTGCGCCAGATGATCGGCTCGATGAGGTGGTCGCCGCCTTTATCCAGTTAAAGCCGGGTAGCAGCGTCGCAGCAGAAGAGATCGTTGATTATTGTGAGGGCCAGATTGCGTCGTTTAAGGTCCCCAGGGTCGTACGGTTTGTAGATGAATGGCCTATGTCGGCGACCAAAATACAGCGGTCAGCGTTACGTGAG
>CAJQKG010000188.1 GCA_905478845.1 uncultured Luminiphilus sp. | reverse complement strand
GCAGCACTTGGGTGATGGCAGTACAAAACCACTCTATGTCGGCAATCAGGCCAATGTTGGAATCTGGCGTGACTATATACAGGCACACAACGATCGTGATTTTGACAAAATTGCGGCGATGAATGCGCCTAACTTCAAGGGTGTTGCAGCCCACGGAGAGGTGATTAGGGGGTCCGAGGCCCAATCGACGTTTTTGAAGACGTGGATCGAGACTCAGCAGACAACATGGAAGGTCTGGTGGATTATCGCGAATGCCGGAGAGAATGAGGAGGGAAAAATGGAGGAGTGGTTGGCAACCGGCACGTTAGTGACCACCACCAATCCTGATGGAACGACCGTCACGGCTTACGAAACGATCGACGTATTGCTGGAGAACGGCAAAGTGAGATTACTCAATGTGGCGTCTCAGACAATGCCGGAGTAGTGTCTCGACACTCAAAGTAGGGGGGTGGGGCAGTGTCGCTGATTGCGTTTAATCATTTTAATATTCGCGCGCCCTCTGCGTTACTGCGCACGGTCCGTGATTTCTATGTCGATGTGATTGGGCTGCTGGAGGGACCGAGGCCTGATGTGCCGGTGGCAGGCTACTGGTTGTATTTGGCCGATGTGCCCGTGCTGCACCTCATGGAGTGGCCAGAAGGGCCTCAGGTTCCTGATCAAGAGAGAGGCTGCCTGGATCACGTTGCCTTTTCCTGCCGAGACGAGATGACGTTCATCGACCGATTCGAGCGGCTGGCAGTGCCGTTTCGACAACGGGAGTTTGCCTTGCCCAGCGGCGAACAGTTTCTGCAATTAACGGTGAATGATCCCACCGGTTTAGGGGTTGAGCTGAACTTCATTGTGTCAACGAGTTAATCCCCGGAGCTCGCCAAGGTAACCAAGTTTTACTTGACCCGCTGAGGCTCTGTTGTCATCTTTCAGTTCTATGCTTTATTGGTCTAATCTAATAATCAATACGAATAACTGGGAGATGTGATCATGTTTAAGTTGCTGATTCAGAGTGTTGTCTGTCTTACCATTTTTATTGCTAACGCCTCGATCGCAGAAAACCTCCGGATTGTCGGAGAAGACACGGCCTTTGTGGCGACGTTACCCTCCGGCGAGGAGATCACGATAACGCGCCAGATGACGCCCTGCGCAAAAAATAAGGGGTGGCTTCAGCCATTGGTGCCTGAGCCGGGTATCGTGCCCGTCACAGAGATTGAGGTTCTCAATGCGATCGGCGACGAGAACACCATTTTGATCGATATGCGAACTCAGGAATGGTTCATCGATGCGACGATTCCTGGTGCGGTGAACATTCCCTACACCGAGGTCGCGATGCGGATGGACGAACTTGGTTGCAGTCGCGCCAATGGCGTCTGGGACTGCAGCGGCGCTAAGAGCGTGGTGGGCTTTTGCAATGGCCCTGTGTGCCCTCAGAGCCCAACCGCAATGAAGGCGATGATTCGTGATGGATTTCCCGCTGAGAAAATATCCTACTATCGCGGTGGCATGCTCGACTGGGACGCACTGGGGCTGACCACGGTGGAGGGTGATTTCGCTTTCTGAGTTCATAGGCGAAAGCGCCATACCCCGCGCGACCATCCCGCATTTTAGCGGGCGCTAAGAGGTCGTTTAGAAAGCCAAAAAAATAGGGTTGCAGTGCGAGGGCCAAAACCCATCGGGTGGATAAAGATAGGGTCTTTAAAAGATCGGGTCTTTAAAAAATGGGGTTCTTAAAAATGCGGCCCTTAACAGAGTGCCGTTAAATAGAGTGCCGTTAAATAGAGGGCCTTTGAAGATAGGGCCCTTGAAAATAGGGCCCTTCAAGAGACAACCGGTAAATTGAGAGCCCTTAGAAAACAAACGGGGTGAGGGGCAGACGGAAGTCTGCCCCGATTAACAGACGCTAGCCTCCGGTATTACCGAAAACCGCAAGGTCGACTGTGACAATTTTCCGCTCGATCGTGCGGATACCTGCCACGTCCTTAATGAATTTCTGAAAGGCCTTGTCGGCGCTATTAGCATTCATCTGTGCCATGACCGTCCCCACACTTTTACCTGAAATAGAGGCGACATGGGTCGTGTCGTCAACGCCACCGGCGGGAATCGCGAACAGCATCGTGTCGGTCTCGCCTAAATCGGCATCCCCCATCATTTTTTGCCATGATTTAGCGTACTTACCGGGGTCAGACACCGAAATAAAGATGTACAGCGTGGCAACTCCAGGGCCAGCACCGATATTATTATTCATGGAGCCTAAGCCGGTACCTTCAAAGACGCTCGAAGTGACGACGGTTGCAATGCCATCTACCTCAGATAAAAACGCTGCCCAGTCCGCCGAGGCCGCATTCATTGCAAAGGAGGCGTCCATGCTGTCATAAGAAGGGTGTGCAACAGAAACCAGGTGAGAAATAGTGCTCTCACCCGCTGCAACAACTTGTCTCAGGATGGCAATACCAGACGACTGTTTGCCGGTGGGGGAGTCCCAGTATTTCGTCATTGCTGCAGCGAACGCAGCGGGATCAGATACATCCATGCCATAAACCATGCCCACTGGCTGGCTGGGTGCAGCGTGATCATCAGCAGCAGCTGTGCCAATGAAAAATAAAAGGACAAGGGACAGGCTCAGGGTAATCATTTGTTTCATAGCGTTTTCTCTTTAGTTTGTAGTGGAATGATTTCTCAGCACGGTTTTTTGCTGAGTCAAGTTGGTAGAGAGTCAAGATTGTAAGGAGTCAGGTCATCTCGGCTACCGTGTCGCTCGCTCCGTCAGGGTTGTCATATTTAGAACAACGCGCAGCTCCGTAAAAAGCAGAGGCACTGCGCGTCCCGCTATAGCTTGCCTATGGACGGTGCAGCACGGTCTCGGTATTGAGCATTTCGCCGTTACAATCCGCATATAGGTTGAAATAGTCACGCGAATTTTTCCAACCGCCGTTGGCGAGCATGGCCCTGCGTTCCATAAAAGACGCCATGTCTGGATAGACGACGACATGGGCGAAATCTCCAGCTGCATCAGCGCCACCGGTGTGGGGGAGCAAAACTAGCCAGCCAATAATGCCTCCAGAGTCTTGCTGCATATCCTGAGCATATTCCGCGTGCTTGGCAGAGACTTCTTCGAAGGTTACGCCCTCTTTGCGGGTGCACCAGTTCCAGCTGACGTACCGATCGTCGTCTGAGGCCATTGCTTTTTGATCGGCGTATAACATCATGGCATGGGCCTGTTTGACATGACAGACTGCTAACGATTGCCATTTTGCATTGAGTGCCATGCCTTGTTTTGTGCCGAGCCAAAGATCCCATGACTTTCCCCAGCGCTCGTAATCACTGACTAAGAAGTCGACGAAATCATAACCCCACGGACGTCGAATATTGCCGTGGGTGAAAAGCGGCATTTGCCGAACAGCGACAGGATCTACTTCTTCAGATACCGCCCACTCAACATACTCGTCCATCATCGAGTCGTATTCTTCCATGCTGACGCCAGGATTTAATTTGCACATATTGGCCTGAATATTGAACGGCGCTTGTAGGTTGATCCCGTCCAGCATGTGATCATCCGCTTTGGCGATGAAAGCGGTAAAGGTTGCGCCTAGTAGGCAGCACAGCCCTACGGATTTCATTATTTTCATGTTTTCCCCCAATTGTTTTTTTGAGTCAGTGTTTTTGGCGCCGGTGGCGCTCAACCTCCAACTTAACAAAATGCAGAGGTGGTTTTATTGATGCGTTTATAATGAAAGGCGTTGCAAATTGGGAACGCTCAGAGCAGCGGGGCGCGTTGCTCAGTCGTTGACTGAGTTGGGCCGATTGAACCAGTAGAAAATTGCACCGCTAATAACAATGCCGAGCGAGACAAGCACCTCTGAGGGGCGCTGTAGTGTTAGATATACCAATGTCCAACCGGTAATCCCGAGGAATAGGAGCGGCGTAAGCGGGTAAAGGGTGACTTTAAAAGGCCGTGGCAGCTGAGGTTGACGCCAGCGAAGAATAAATAACCCCAGAACGGTGAAAAACGTATTCAGTGCCATGGCGGCGCCAGAAAAAACCAGAATTTGTTCAAACGAGGCGGTCCATAAGAAAAAGAGAGCGACGACTGACTGCAGGATAATGGCCGTGACTGGAATATTGTCGTGGTTCACTCGGGCGAGTCGCTGAAATTGGGGGTAATCTTGTCCTATACGATGGAGCACTCGAGGCCCAGCTAAAATCATGGCGCTTATGGTGGAGATGAGTAATACCGCTAGAGCAATACCCATCAAGGTACCGAGCGCCTCACCAAAAGCATAATCGGCGGCGATGACACCAATTTCGACTTTGCCGATCATTGCCTCCATCGGTGCAACAGACAAAAACACATAGTTGAGTAAACAATATAATAAAGCGACTACCGTAGTGCTGACGCCGAGGACCCAGGGCAAACTTTTTTGCGGTGAGGCCAGTTCGCCACTGATGTAAGTCGCCGCATTCCAGCCGGAATAGGCGTAGTTGACGTAAATCAGTGAGACCGCAAATGCGCCACTGCCAAGTAATGCTCCCGATTCGCTTGTCCAGGTAAAGTCTGCTTGATGCGCTGTGGACCCAAGTAACATCGCGGCTGCCGAGAACCCAAGAATCAAGATGAGTTTTAGCAGCGTAAAAGCGGTTTGTGTCCCGCCACTGCGGCGGTGACTGGTGCAATGAGCCGTTGTGAGCAACACAATGGCAACGGTGGCAACCCAAGTTGGGTTAACGGATAAACCGCTGGCGGCTAAATAGCTACCCAGTGTTAACGCAGCGAGCGCAGTCGGAGCGGCGAAGCCGACCGTGGCAGAGACCCACCCAGAG
>CAJQKG010000187.1 GCA_905478845.1 uncultured Luminiphilus sp. | reverse complement strand
GTTTACTATAATTTGATCGAGATGTCGGTTGGCGCCAAGGTCAACGGCGGCTTGCGTCATACCAGCTCGGTGGCCGATGATCTGGCGGCTAAACGCGAAGCGAAAGTGGCAGATACGCTACCCGTGGGCTAACTCCATTGTGGTGAATATTGTGCCGGCGCAGTGGGATTGTTCCGCGGAAAATCCGGTACACTACCCGCACACGATCAGCCTAGCGCCAATGGTTTGGTGCGAGAGAATCACGATGACAGTAGTTGAAGCATTTGATCCCAATGAAATCCGCTTAACGGGCAATGCGGCGAGCAAAGTGCGCGCGCTGGTCGAGGACGAAGGCAATCCCAGCTTAAAGCTGCGGGTCTACATTACGGGCGGGGGTTGTTCTGGCTTCCAGTATGGTTTTTCGTTCGACGAGTCAGTGAGCGAAGACGATATGGTCGTAGAACGAGATGGTGCGACGGCCTTGATCGACGCCATGAGTTACCAATATTTGGTGGGCAGCGAGCTTGACTATTCTGAAGGTCTTGAAGGGTCGCGTTTCGTGGTCAACAACCCTAATGCCACCACCACTTGTGGCTGTGGGGCGTCTTTCTCTATTTAACCGCACTGCCACCGAGCATTCTCGCTGATTGCGCTCCTTTTAGGACGGAACCGCGGAGCCTCGAGTCAGTCACGCTGAGTACCCTTTCGTATCGTTTGGCTTGATGTCAGCGGACTCTGAGTGTCCTCATCTGCGCGCGGCATTGGTGGTTGCATTGCGCGAGCTAGCGACCGATATAAATCCCGCCTAAGACGCGCTCTGCTACAGCGCCCGTTACGGCGGGTACATTGCCCGGCGTCCCCGCCAGTGTTTGTGCTGCTAACCACGCAAAAGCTGCTGCTTCCACCCAAGAAGGCGCTATGCCCACCGCCTCTGTTGTGGTCACTTCGGCGGGGGTTAGTCGTTCCGCGAGTCGCGCCATCAGGAGGGTATTGTCAGCGCCGCCGCCACAAATGCGGACGCTGTTAAGAGGGACTGTCTCGAGCGCTCGCGCGATACTCTCAACGGTCAGTTCCAGTAATGTCCGTTGCACATCCTCAGGCGCTTCGTCGCCAGACAGATAATGGTGTAACCAATCGAGGTGAAACGCTTCAGGTCCCGTGCTTTTTGGGGCGACGCGACCGAAGTAAGGCGTTTTAAGCAAAGCGTCGAGTAGTGCCGGTATGAGCGATCCCGTGGCCGCCCACGCTCCTGATTGATCAAAAGCTTTATCGTGGTGGCGCGCGATCCAAGCATCCATGAGCGTGTTACCGGGGCCTGTATCCCAGCCCGTCACCGATCCCTCCGCCGACACCAGCGTGACGTTAGCGATGCCACCAATATTCACGATGGCGGTCGCGGTTCCCGGCGTGGCAAATTGCGCGCGGTGAAAGGCCGGTACCAGCGGCGCACCCTGACCGCCTGCCGCGATATCGCGACGCCGAAAATCGGCCACCACGGTAATCCCTGTGAGCTCTGCGAGCCGATTAGGGTCACCTACCTGGACTGTGTAAGGCGTCTCCCCGTGAGGATAATGGCGAATCGTTTGACCGTGCTGGCCAATCGCGATGATGTCAGCGGGGGCGATCTGCGCGTTGAGCAACAGGGAATGCACTGACTTCGCATATTCATCCGCCAACCGACTATCTAGTGTGGCGGCGCGATGCAGTTCATTATCGCCGGATTGCCGAAAGGCCAGAATGTCATGCCGCAGTGACGGTGCCAGCGGTTGGTGGTCGCTCGCTATCACCTTAATCCTTTGTCCGTCATGTGCGGTGAGTACGGCATCGATACCATCGGCGCTGGTGCCTGACATCAATCCGATAAACAGCGACTCGGTCATTCGACCCGGGCCAACTGCTGCGCGTCGCGAAGGCTGGCAAGCTGCTGCGTCGGTTGGCGTATTGATGCCAGATAATGCGGCAGGGCGGCATCTGATAGGGAACGGGCCTTGGGCAATATTTTATGCACCGTGCGGGGATTGCGGTGCACGCCGTTGACGAGAAACTCGTAGTGTAAATGCGGTCCGGTGGCGGCACCGGTGGAGCCAACGGTGCCAATCACTTCCCCTTGCTTAACGCGGGCTCCCTGTTTTACCTGCAGTCGATGCAGGTGCAAGTAGTGCGTCTCAAATTGCTCGCCATGTTGAATAAAAACATAATTGCCATTGGGTCGGGTATAGCCCGCCTCAACGACGCGTCCGTCGCCCGCCGCGTAAACGGGAGTGCCACGAGAGGCAGCATAGTCAGTGCCACGATGAGGTCGTTGGGTTTTGTAGATGGGGTGCAATCGATTGGGGTTGAAGTTAGAGCTGACGCGTGTGAAATCCAGTGGCGCGCGTAAAAATGCTTTGCGCATGCTCACGCCAAGCTCGTTGTAGTAGCTCGTATCGCCCTCAGTGTCGGTATAGCGATACGCTTCAAAAGTGTCACCTTGGTTGGTGAAACTAGCGGCCAATATCGGTCCGTCATCGAACCGCTCACCGTCGAGCATTAATTCCTCATAAAGCACATGGATCGTATCCCCTTGTCGGGGATCGAGTACAAAATCGATAACGCCGCCGAAAATCCCCGCGAGAGCCATAATCATGGCATCACTGAGTCCTGCATCGATACCGGCAAGAAATAAAGAACTATCGATCGTCAGCGAGACATCGCGAGCGATACGATCTGGCGTGCGGGTGACACGTCGAGCGGTGTAACCCGTCGGCTGGCGCTCATACAGGGTTGTCAGGAGCGGCGACTGAACATGTCGCAAGGCTAGCAGCGCACCGTCGGTATCGGTTTGAAAGCCGATGGTCTCTCCAGGATAAATGCGGCGCAGCGACGTGGACTCGTTCGCCTGTGCCACACGATACAAGTCAGTATCGGTAAAGCCCGCTCTGGCAAAAATGAGACTGAGGTTATCGCCTTCACGCGCCGTAAAGTCCTGCCACGGCGGTGTCGGTGGCGCGGGTGCTGTCACCGGCACCGTATCGAGCGTGGGCGTGTGCACCGACTTGGTGTCTAGCGGTGTCGCAGGCAGTAACGCATCGCCGTTGCGGGTGGGCAACTCTGGCGTATTCGACAATGTCAGCCCCATAATGAGTAACAACGCGCCTACTGCGCCCACCCAGACGAGCGCCCGCGGAGCCATCATCTGTTTGCGGAGTACCAGCGGTGTAGCGCCCTTAGGGGCAGGTTTGCGTGACATGGGCGCCGTCGTTGCGATCACGAAGTGGGTAGTATATACGGGCATTGCCCCAATTCGGATACCCTACCCATAATAGACAGCCCACATTGCTGCAGGCCCTATTCGCGCTCAATTATGGGATACTCCGGTCATCCCATTTTTGCGGGCATATCACCCTTTCGCGCCATGTTTTTTGCGCCACAACAGAGAAGACCGATATCACCATGTCCAGTGATGTATTAGCCGAGCTTCGGGCACGAGGCCTTATTTTTCAGGTGGCTGGAGAAGATGCCATTGAGCAGTGGCTGGCGGCCGAGCCACGCACCCTGTATTGCGGTTTTGATCCGACTGCCGATAGCTTGCACATTGGTTCTCTCGTTCCCCTGTTGGTG
>CAJQKG010000186.1 GCA_905478845.1 uncultured Luminiphilus sp. | reverse complement strand
CTACGTTGATGATGATGGGTATTTGGAGAACCGAACCGATGGCAAGGATTATAACGAGGCAGATTTAACGGGTGTTCGCGCGGCATTGCGCTGGCTCATCTCTGACTCCATGACCTGGGATATCGCGATAGATGGCGGTAAATCAGAAGTGGCAAATATTCATAGTGGCCTTGATGGAGACACTCGATATTCGCTCTCAGGACTGGGCGCGGGGCTGCCGGGCGGCGGCATGTCTGATTATGGTAACGAGGTGGAGACCCTAAACATCACATCGAATCTAGGCTGGGATGCCATGGGTGGCACCGCCAATCTGATTGTTGGCGCTCGCTCAATTGAGCAGGATTTTCTGCTCAATTTCCCCTTTAGCGCAGATTTTCTGCCCGATTTTTTCGTCATCGATAATCAGGGCGAGCACGACATGTTCTCGGCAGAGCTAAAGTGGTCTGGCGAGATAATGGACGGCAGAGGCTTTCTGCAAACGGGTGTCTACTACATGGATGAGGACAACGAGGTGGACTTCGTTGACTACCTCGATCTCTTTTTCTTAGGGTTTGCTCCGGCCCCCTCTCAGGGTTATTTTCCGATCGCCGATCGTATCCTCAGTAATACCACTGAGAGTTTCGCGGTCTATGCCCAAGCCGATTTCCAAATAGGCGAGAATGGCACATTAACCGTGGGTGCTCGCTACACTGACGAAGAGAAAACCGTCGATTTCCAAGGGACCGTGAACTCGGCTGGTATGGTGGCAGCCGGTATTCCGCTGGAGCAGAGCGAGCAAGAGATCACGCCGCGTATTGCTTACGCGCATAAATTCACCGATAACCTGATGATGTATGCGTCCGCTACTAATGGCTTTAAGTCCGGTGGTTGGAACGCACGAGGGTCGAGCTCTGCTGCACTGCAGGCGTTTGCGCCAGAGACCATTTGGTCTTATGAGTTGGGTATGCGCGCTGATTGGATGGATGGTCGACTCAGAACCAACGTCACGGCGTTCTATTCTGATCTTGAGGATTTGCAAACTACCGCTGCGACGCCAGACGGCCAGTTCCTCACAACTAATGCAGGGGGCTTGGAAGTACCGGGTATTGAAGCGGAAATTACTGCTCTGCCGACCGATAACTGGCAGATCTTTGCCGCGCTGGGTTGGCAAAGTGCCGAATATCGAGATTTACCGGGGGGATGTGTCGCTCCTAATAGTTCGCTGGCGGCCTACGACGCCAGCTGTAATATCGCTGATCCCAAGCGAAGCCCACATCAAACTTATACCCTTGGAACCTCAGCCGACTTCAGTATTGGGTCTTTGACGGTGACGCCAAATGTGATGGCGCGTTATATCGGAGCCCAGTATTCGGCAACGCGTAACCAAGGCTATAACGAGTCAGTGACCTTGATCAACGCGGGGGTCAAGCTGTCAGCGGCGGACTCACAGTGGGAGCTGAATTTAGAGTGCAAGAATTGTGGGGATAAGGCGTATACACAGTCTTTCTTGTTTACGAGCTACCTCAACCTACCGATGACGTATCTGGCGACGCTGAAGTATCGCTTTGGCGGTTGATCGCGTGAGGTGACTGCAGCCTGTGGTCGCCAAAAAAACCCCGACGAGTGTGACTCGAGCGGGGTTTTTTTGGCTTTGCATAAAATAAAAAAAGTCGAGAGAAAGACTGTTCTGGACTGCAGGCCGTTGGGTCTCGTCTACAGCACTGGCCGTGCCTTACCGTGCGACATGGCAGGTCGAAACAGAGGTCTAGTGCATCTCCTCACCGCCACTGACGTTGATTGCCTCTCCGGTAATGAAGCTGGCCTCATCGGAGGCTAAGAATGCACACATGGCAGCGGTATCACGGGTCTGTCCGATCCGCTGCATCGGTATACGCGCGGCCATTTCTTCAAGGTATGCCTCCTCGGTCATGCCTTTGAAGGCAGAAAAATACGCATTTTGCGCACCACCCAGCGCGGTGGTCACATGGTTCGGACACACCGCATTAACGGTGATGCCTGCGGCGCCATAGTCGATGGCGGCGGTGCGGGTCAGGCCAATGACCCCATGCTTTGCAGCGCAGTAAGGCGCCATGTGAGGAAAGCCCGATTTGGCTGCCTGACTCGCGATATTGATAATACGACCGCCGTGGCCGCCTGCTTCCATATGCTTGGTAGCCTCTTGGGTGCAATAAAATACGCCGCTGAGCGTGACATCGATCACGAGGCCCCATTCCGCAGGGGTCACTTCGCGGCTGTGCTTCATCACGAAACCAATGCCGGCATTATTCACCAGCACATCTAACCGGCCGAAGCGCGCGATGACTTCACCAAATAAAGCGGCTACCGAGTCGGGTGAGCGCACATCGCAAGGAAGACAGAGCACGTCTGCCCCTTTCGATTTGAGCCCTGCCGCTACGGATTCCATATCGGAAGAGCTGGCGAGATGTCGGTCACCGGTGTCGCCAATATCGGTGACGACGACGTGATAACCCTCGCTCGCAAAGCGCAGCAGGATTGCCTCCCCTAAGCCGCCATGCCGGCCAGAGCCGGTGCAGACCACTACTTTGTGTGTGTTTTCCTCCATGGTGACTCCTTCGTTGCAATGATAGTGCAGGGTATTCACGGCCGTTAGCGCTGAGGTCGTTGCAATACCCTTCTGACCCCGTGCGGCTTAATGGTTCTCGACGGCTTAACTCGCTTGAGATACTTCAGCACGTGGATGCGTTAAATACCAGCATCCAACAAAGCCCAGGCCCGCGCCACTAAAGCAGATCATGACCATCCAAGGCTGATACTCATAGGCGAGCGCACCCAGATAAGAAAATAAAGCGGCCATGCTCATTCCTACAGCGCTTGAAAGTCCCGCCGCACTGCCACTGTACTCGGGAATGGCGTTGACGGAGCCGTACAGAGTGGCCGGAGTGAGAATGCCCGACAGCAACATCGAGCAGGCAACGGGAGCCAATATGCTGACCAGCGTGAGGCCGTTCAATAAAAGGAGTGCGGGTGCAGACACGGACACCATTAGCATGGCGATCACAGCCGCACGTTGCCAAGCGGGGGTACCCAGCTTGGCAGAATGACTGATTAAAAATGAGCCCGCGACATAGGTGAGTGACAGGACTCCCCATACCCCCCCGAAAGTGGTTATCGACATACCAAATTGCTGATTAAATAGCGCACCGCCGGTGGATAGCAGCGTAAAAAACATCCCTTGAATAAAACCAAAAGCACAGGCGTGTGCCCAAAAGACGCCCGACACCAACAGTGATCGATATCCTCGCAGCGTGACTCGTGGCTCTTGCCGCACCTCAGCAGCCTCCCTGGGTATCGATTTGAGACACCAGAAGAGCAGCAGTAGCCCCAGAGCGGCCAGTAAGGCAAAAACGGAGGTAATGCCCCCTTTTGCGGCAAACAGACCGCCCAATATTGGCGCGATGACTGGCGTAAAGCCCATTGCGGCCGTGAGCAGTGCAAAGGCCTTGAGGGCTTCCTCCGGCGGCAAATTATCTCTGATCATACTGCGTGCGATGACCGTTCCGGCACCGACTCCAACGGCCTGTAAAAATCGCAGCGCAATCATTTGCTGAAGTGTAGTTGCTAGCATCAGGGCAACACTTGAGACGACAAAGAGCGTAAACCCAGTGAGTAAAACAGGCCGCTTGCCTATGCGGTCAGCCATCATGCCAACCAGCGGTTGACTAATCGCCAAACCCATTACATAGATTGAAATAAGGAATTGGAGGTCGCCGATACTCCGATCAAACGTGACACTCAGCAGTGGTATGAGCGGCACCATGATCACCACCCCAAAGGGCGATAAACTGCTGATGGCCGCCAATAGCCAACGAGATATAGTGAGACCGGAATGAGACACGCAATCGCTCGAGTAATCGTTTTATTCGGAATAATCCAGCCGCGGTTATAACACGGGACTGCGTGTCAGGGAGGGGAGATGAGTCATAGTTATAGCGGAGTCATTCGATACACCAGTCAACAGCATGGGCGTATTGGCCAAGCGCGAGGTCGAGAACAGTTTGTGATGACAGTCAACGATGACGGGTCTCGGTCACTGCGCAGCCATGTGATTATTCAGGATCCGCCGATGGTAGAGCGCGATGTGGTACTGAGCGTCGATTCGTCATTTCATCCTCGTTCTGCTCAGGTTCGTATCCGAGTGGGCGATGATCGTGAAGGACAAGCCTTATTCATTTGCGATGAGCATCGTATTCACGGTTCGGGCCGTACGATTGACGGTGAGGACTTTCAGGAGTGCTGGGAGGGAAATGCGGCAGCCACGTTTTTTGTGACACATCCTATTCAGGCGGATGCGTGGTTATTAGGAGGATTAGGTTTTGGGGCTGATCCCAGCCACCGCCAAATCAGCCACTTCCCCACCTGCTCGCTGGATCATCGTGGCGCATCAGGTCCGCGGTTGATGGTTCACGAGCCGCCGCTAGATATCTTTTTTCTCGGTGAGGAGGCCATCACGATTGAAGCGGGAGCCTTTACTGCCCTGCATTTCTGTTACGGGGATCCGGCAGTTGATCCTGAGGGCAGCAATCAAGCGGGCGGTCATCCTCGGTATCATGTTTGGACCTCCTCTGACGGCAATTTTATTGTATTGCGAGCGCAGGTAGATGGTTATATGCAAACGCGATACGAGCTCGCGTCGCTCACGCAGGGGCCTTCGGGTACGGTGCCCGAATGGGGTTAGAACGTGATCACGCGTAATCCGAGCGCAGTATTGACAAAAAGACCGACCCAAATCACCCAGACATAACGGCGTACGACACTCATATGAGTGATCATGGCGGTATTCCTTTCATCGCTCGGGCCGTCAGTGACCATACCGACATAGGCCATCGCAAACGGTTTGAGTGCAAAACGCACGGCAATGCCGCAGGCGACCAGTGTCGCAAAGATGGTTATTTTGAGCGCGAGCCATCCTGGTAGGCCGGCCGTCAGAGCATAACCGCCGACGCCCAGTAGCCCGCCGACCAATGCAAAGCGCAAGCGGAGATCCCACTGAGTCAGGGAAGGAAAGCGCTGACCCACCGAGCTATGAATGGCGGCGACCAACGCCACCCAGACCATCACCACTAGCCAGCCGATGAGTGCGGTTCCTTCGGGCAACAGCCCGGGCCAGCGCAGGCTAGTCAGATGAAAGCCTGAACCGAGAATAATAGGCATTGCTAAACGCGGGCCCATGTCGCATTCCATGAGGATTTTGAAGGCGGTCTGACGTGATTCCACGCCAAGCTCGCTACGCAACACGTGACGGCTCGATAAAAACGTGCCGAGATCACCTCCAAGCCAATAGACTAGCGCTAATACGTGGACAAATAGCACAACGTTATACATGGACGCCTCTCAAGGGTGGGGGCAAAGCCACGAGATACGCTCGCCATCTGGCGTTGTGATGTCGTGGCAATGCAGGTGTTCAGTGATGACGGCAGGCGCCGATGCCATTCCCTTTGGGGGGGGGCTGTCGCGCCTGATGGACAACGAATGCCATCCACACGGTGCTGGTTGATCTGCGACAGCGGGCCGTGCGATCCATTGATCGAGTTCAAAGAGTTGTCCCGGGCTGAGCGCAATTGGTGCAATCGCGTGACGGTGATCCTCATCAAGTCCATTGCTGCGCGATAAAATGGAGACTCGTGCAGGCATTGCCGAGGGGGCTGCGCAGTTAAACAGCCGGGCATAAAAATCAATGGAGGTCTGAATAGCGGTCACCGCATTAATCATCACAAAGCACTGATTCACTTGTTGGGTCGCCGTCGGCAGGCTAAACCCCGGGACCTCACCCGATACCTCTGTAAAGTAGATCAGTTCTCCGGCGGGTCCCGCGACCTGCATTGCACGAATTTGCTCCGAGAAAGATAACGCAGCCGGCGGATTCAATAGCGAAAACGCGGGAGGTAGGTCGGCAAAAAGTGCGTCTAGGTCTTTGACGAGTACCTCCATTGCCGCCCAACCGGGTGCCGCAAAGGGGGTGGGAATATCGCCATCCCATTCCACCAACGTCAGGGTTTGATAAGGTTCTTGAGACATGAGTATCGTGTGGCTGGGGCACGTTTTGAGCATGGGATCTGTTAGCGCGATGGCTGCGGCACTGTCCGGGCTGCAGGATGCATCTTGATAGCCGAGTGCGTGGTAAGCGGCGACGGCATCGCTCAATGTGGGGACCCGTAATGTCATATTCTCAATCACGTGTGCTTGATCCCCGCAATAATCGGCGTCACACGACCGGTCATGGTGTTTCCTCGATAGTAATTTGGGTGAGCTCATAATGAGTTTGCATATACCCCTCCGCACTGGCGCGCAGCAGGAGGTAGTCGTCATCGGCGGTGCACCAGACGTCATAGGGCGGGTGTTCTTCGGGCAGGTTACCAGCGGTGCCTGTGACCTGAAAGTGGCGGGCTTGGAAGACGCCCGCTGCGACCTCTATCTGCTCCTCGCCGACATACACTAAATCAAATGAGGTGACAAAAAAGAACGGGCCAGTGGCGCCGCGATGATCCGGCGAGGTCAGGAATACATTGGTTAGCGAATGGACTCCTGGACCTTGTTCGAGCGGGTATAGGCGCATTAATAAGGCATCGCCAACGATGGGATGACTTTGTAACCACCCTACTTTGCCGTCTGTCTCTAATTCTTGGCTAATGCGCCCATCGCGCGCATTAAAGGTTTCACACTCCGCATAGCCTTTTGCAAAACGCATCCAGCCTGACCCCTCAAATTGTCCACCGACCGACAGTCGCACAGAGCAATCAATAGGACTAGAATCCGCGTGATGCAGCGCAATACAGACGTCTCGGGTGACCTTTGGCGCATCGTCAATCTCGCAGTGAGCCAGTAACACGTCGACTCCGTCAGGCTGACAGGTCAGCGTAAAAGCTTCTCTTCCGCGCGTCTCACCCATGCGCTCAGGTTTTCGGCTGGTGTACTCAATCGTGCCTCGAATAAGCTTGTGCCCCATGTCAATTCCTCTGGTCTGCCGCGACGCAACCGTGCGCGCCAGATCTTACTATGTATTAATGATATGTTTTTATATCATGACGCTCTGCTCTTCAGCAAAACAGGAACAATAATGGAAACCAGCGACCTCACCGCGCGACAGATCTTTCGGCAGCTTCAGGAAAACCCCAGCCGTGCCCGCTTCGGCTTTGGACAAAAAGCCCTCTTAGTGAATATTGACCTGCAAAAGGCCTATACGCGGACCGACCTTTTTAAAACGGCTTACGAAACCGACCCTGATCAGTTGCATTACGTGAATGAACTAGCGAGCGCTTTTCGCGCATTGAACTGGCCTGTCGTCTGGACTCATGTGGCGTTTATGGCGTCCGGTGAGGATTGTGGCATCTGGGGTACTCGCACTGATACGCCAGACTCTCTGCAGAATATTAAATTTGGATCAGAGCGCGCCGAATTGGACGATCGCCTTAAGATTGATCCTGAGCGTGATGTGATCTACTGCAAGAAGATGCCCTCCGCTTTTTTTGAGACGGCGTTGCAGTCCTTATGTGTCTGGCATCAAGTTGATACCGTGGTGATGACGGGCGGTTCGACCAGTGGCTGCATTAGAGCGACGGCGGTGGATTCGCTGTCGCGAGGATACCGCACCATAGTGCCTGAGGAGTGTGTCGCGGATAAGCACGAGAGTTACCACTTTGCTAACTTAACGGATCTGGCGATTAAGTATGCTGACGTGATGGGAGTGGATGAGGTGCTAGATTGGCTGTCGCAGCAGGGCCGCTCGTGAGTGACGTAGCGCAATTTTCGGAGCTCTCTCTTTACGACTATAGTCCCTACGATGAACGGCCCAAACTCGTTTGGCCAAACGGTGCGCGGTTAGCGTTTTGGGTGGCGCCTAATATCGAATTCTACGAGCTCGACCCGCCGACGAATCCTCACCGTAAGCCATGGCCTCACCCTTATCCGCCTGTGCCAGGTTACAGTATTCGCGATTACGGCAATCGCGTTGGCCACCAGCGGCAGATGGCGTTACTCGACAAATATGGTGTGCGCGGGTCGATTAGCCTGTCAGCCGCTTTATGCGAGCATCATCCTGAAATTATCGCTTTGTGCGCGGAGCGAAATTGGGAGTTTTTTAGTCATGGGATCTACAACACGCGCTATACCTATGGCCTGACAGAGGACCAAGAGCGCGAGATGATTGAAGACGCCATGAACACGATTGAGCGCGCAGTCGGTCAGCGTCCAGCGGGTTATTTGGCGCCAGCCTTGTCCCATTCAAATCACACAATTGATCTATTTGCCGAGGCGGGTGGCTTATACACCTGTGATCTATTCCATGACGATCAACCGACATGGGTCAATACGCGATCGGATAAACCATTTGTATCCATTCCCTATTCTTTAGAACTCAATGACACCATTGCCTACGTAGTACAAAAGCGGGAGCCGCGCCGTTACGGTGAGAGCATTCGTCTGGCATTTGATCAGTTGTATGCTGAGGGCGCTGATAGTGGCACGGTGATGTGTATTCCCACCCACAATTATCAGGTGAGCTGTCCGCACCGTTTGCGCGCCTTTGAAGAAGCACTCGAATACATCACCGGCCATAGTGATGTCTGGGTCACCACTGGTAGAGAGATCGCGGAGTACGTGATCGCTCAAGGTCGACAACAATTGGAGGGCAGGCCGGTGGAGCCATCAGCATGAGCGACGAGTTACTGTCTTATCCACAGCGTCACTATGGCATGGATCATGATCGCTATCGGTGGTCTATGCTACAGGACCGGGACCCCATCGTATGGCCCGACAATAAGCCGTTGGCACTGTGGATTAACTTATCCGTACAGCACTTTCCGCTGTCGGGAGAAAAGCCCGTGGTCGCGCCACCAGGGGCGCTGACCATGCCCTACCCCGACTTACGACATTACACCCTTCGCGATTATGGTAATCGAGTCGGTATTTTTCGATTATTGACATTAATGCAGCAGTATCAGGCGACACCCTCTGTGGCGATTTCAGGGGCTTTAGCACAACGTTACCCGAGGCTGATGGAGCGGTTGGCAGAGACCGGTTACGAATGGTTGGGTCATGGCTGGAACATGCTGTGTATGCATGCCGGTGAAATCGATGTAGCGACAGAGTCCGAATGGATTGCGCGAACGCGTGAGGCACTTGAGGAATTTACCGATCAGCCCGTGACCGGTTGGTTGAGCCCCGGGCGCAGTCAAACCGCAAACACGCCTGAGCTCCTAATGCGCAACGGCTTCAGCTATCAATGTGACTGGGTCAACGATGAGCTTCCTTACCCGTTTAAAACGGCGGAAGGTGAGATGACGTGCCTGCCGTCGTGTCTTGAGCTCGATGATGTTTTTGTTTTGACGCAAAATCTGCACAGCGAGGATAGCTTTGTACAGCAGGTGACTGATGCAGCAGATTTACTGATCGAGGAAGGGCAGAAGCAAGGCGGGCGACTGCTGGCATTGAATCTGCACCCCTGGCTAGTGGGTCAACCTCACCGTGTGTCCGCGGTAGAGAAGATTCTCGACGCGCTGTTGGTGGCAAGGGGTGACGCCATTTGGCACGCGCCACCCGCCACCATTGTTGGCGCTGCAATCGACCAGATTGGTTAGCCAGGTGTCCGCCTTAGATGGCTTTGGTCGCGCCAAAGAAGGCAACCGACGCGATCGTCACCCAGTAACAGTAGGCCAGTCGCTTGCCTACGACTAAGCTCTTCTCCAGTTGATCCTCTGCGGCCTGATTGGGACCGTCAGCCAGCACTCTAAACAGCGTTGTCCACTCGCGCATAATAAAGCGCAGTTTGAGACCGATCATGAGCGTGACGCTGTAGAGCAGAATCTTGATGGAGAACCAGTATTGCATTGGGCCCACGTTGAAGGGACCGTAGCCCATCAGTGAGCTGATGGACGCAATGACCATGATGGGAATCAAGACAAAACGGACGCGCTCATCCCACAGCGTCAGTTGAATACCGCGATCGGTTTCGCGATAAAAATAGGCCGAAACACACAGTGTCAGCCAGCCAATCGCCAAGAGCCATACCGCCACAAGAAAGCCGCCACCAAAGGGCTGAACCCCCCATAGATGACCCATATGAAGTCCGAGAGGCAGCAGGCTAATAATGCCAATGCGCGCGAGAATGTCGATGTTATAGGCTGTCTGCATGTGCCGACGGCGTTCCTCC
Source organism: uncultured Luminiphilus sp. (assembly GCA_905478845.1). Classification (GTDB taxonomy): domain Bacteria; phylum Pseudomonadota; class Gammaproteobacteria; order Pseudomonadales; family Halieaceae; genus Luminiphilus. The sequence goes on along the minus strand of CAJQKG010000186.1, from coordinate 3,870 downwards.
ATAGACAGTTTGCGATTGATCACGTGGGTTGAAGTATTGAATACGCCCCATTCGCCACCGAGCCAGTACACCATGGCAAGGATGTGTAGCCAGCGTAGTACCGCTAATTCAGTTACTCCCATTACCCCGTCTCCCGTGCTTAAAGATATAACATTATAACTTAATCAGTCTCGGAGTGGTTTGGCCTATTAAACGATGGCAACCGCGCCGAAACGGTGTGGTGTGATGCGGATTGAATAGGCATTACACCTAATTTGTTATATCATTATGCCTAATTAAGTTATCTTGGCGCAATGAGAGTCTAGGGAATGGAAGAAGTATTTAGCCCGCACGTTGTCGGGCAGCTATCAAAGGAGTCGCCTACGCCGCTGTACCACCAGCTCTTCTCGTTACTGAAGACGCGCATTTTGGACGGTACGCTTGGCTATGGTACGCGACTCCCCCCTGAGGAGCGGTTGGCAGATATTTTCAATGTGTCGCGGATTACCGCTAAGCGTGCGATGGACGATTTATCCAAGGATGCGCTTGTTGAGCGCCGCCGGGGCCGCGGTACCCATGTCATTTATCGATACAGCCCGCGACCCGTTCATGCGCCTTTGACCGGTATGTTGCAAGAAATTGAAAGCATGGCGCGCAACTCAGTCGCGCAGATTCTTGACTTCGGGATCCGTATTCCCCCGCAAAAGATTCGCGAAGATCTGAGTCTTGAAGAGGGTGAAACGGCTTTGCACTTACTTCGAGTCCGTGAGCGGGATGGCATGAAATTTGGCCACTACACCAGTTGGACGGCGGGTGTAAAAATGCCTGCTGATCCCGCCATTTTTGAAAATACGCCGCGTTTGAGTTACTTCCGTCAGCAAGGTCTAGAGGTGAGCCACGTCACGCAAATGCTGTCTGCCGTTGCAGCTGATGCCTCAGTAGCTTCTGCGCTGGATGTGGTGGAAGGGAGTCCCTTGTTGAGCTTGACCCGTCGGTCTTATCAAAAGACCGGTGCTGAAGCGGAACACATCATGGATTTTTTGGAGGTGCTCTACAATCCTGAGCACTTCCAATATTCGATGGATCTCACGCTTGACTGAGGTGTTAGATCACCCCTCTTTTCTTTAATCGCTCAATCACCGCGGTTTGTTGATTCATAAAATGCGATCGTTCTGGTTTGACAATATCGCCTGATGCAGCAATCAAATTATCCTCTGGATAAAAGTCACGCTGCTGGTAAGTGGACTGAAACAGTGACAACCGTTGTCGTGCTAGCAAATTCGTCATAGCGGGTTTGGCCCTTGCTTCACGAAGCCGCGCTACGTCAATCATGGCATGCGCCACCATTGACTCTCCAGTATAGGCTTCTGTGAGCACCTGCCCCTTAAAATCCACCACTTGTGAATGCCCTTGGGTGGAGTTTTGCGGGACGGGGGAATGATGAATGGCAGAAGTATTACTGGAAATAACGTAGCACATGTTTTCGTAGGCCCGCGCACATTTGGCGATATTTTTAGGCGTCGGCCTCGGGCTACCCACCTCGCTGGAGGAGTGTAGGATCACTTCTGCGCCCCGTGTTGCCAATGCCCGCGTGACTTCGGGGTAGAGTATTTCTTCTGATGCCACACAGGCCAGCCGACCCAAGGGCGTTTCAACAACGGGGAAGAGCGCGTCGGCGCCATAAACGTCGATGTACTGCGAGAGAACATCGTGGGGAGTGGGTGCAAACATCGATATGAGACGGCGATAGCGAAGAATGACCTCACCCGCGTCGTCAATGATAAAACTGGTTTGGAAGTAAAGGTCAGGAAAGTGAGGGTCAAGTTCATACGCGTTGCCCGACAGATAGACCCCACGCTTTTTGGCAATCTCGCCCATGCGTTGGTATTCAGCGCCATCTATTTCGATACAAGCCTTAGTGCGCCAATCAGCGATACTCTCACCCATCGGAAAGCTGGTCAGGAAGTACTCGGGAAGCACCACTAGCTTCAGCGTATCGCCACTGAAGGTGCCAATAAACGCTTTGCTGCCCGCGATCAGTTCGTCTACGTGGTCCAACGTTGTTGACATGGCATTGTCGACGGACGCCCGATCGGGGAGTGCGTTAATCGCCGTACAATCCATCTGTAATGCCAGGGCAGAATAGGGTGTCACGCTACATTACTCCAAAGGTGTTTGTTGCAATCCCTCGACCAACATGACGCGAAATTCGCCCGTGCCTTCTCGGAGTGGTTTGGCGGCAGCATAGGCATCGCTATGCCAAAACGCGCTAGCCTGCTCGGCAGAGGGCCAGCGATGCATGACCAGACGCGTCGCGCCCCAGTCCCCTTCAAGGGCCTCCTGTTGTCCACCCAGGACTAAATACTCGCCGCCCTGTTCAGCCACAATGCCGGGTACTAAACGTGCGTAGGCAGCAAATTTTTCGGGGTCATGGATTACGGCTTCAACAATGATGTAGGCGGTCATCGCGTCACACCTCGATCGTTATGATGGTGCGACACAATATAGCACGCCCTCTAGGGCGTGCTGTCCGGTGTCGCAGCTGCGCTCATTCGATGAGGTGCTCGAGCAGGGTGACGCGATTGTCAGGACAAACCCAGCACGCCAGGGTTCATGATGCCCTCTGGATCCAGCGAAGACTTGATCCCTAGGATTAAATCGCGTGCAGCGGGCTTCAGCGCGTCTTGATAATGGTAGGCCTTGCCCAGCTGTAAGTGACTGGCACCTTCACGGGACAGCACATCGATCACTTCACTTTTTATTTTTTGAACCGCTTCCCACGCATTGGGGACCGCATCAAACTGATGGAGTCGTGCCAAATGATCTGATTCAAGGGAATGCTTATGCAGTGCATTCAGTGCATCGGGCCAAAAAAAGACCGGCTCTAAAACCGTAATTTGTTCGCTCACTACCGCAATAAGGTAACCCGTCTCGATAGTAAACTGAGCTAATAGTGCTTGGTGGTCAGCATAGACCGACTCAATGGCGGCCAATACTGCTTCGCCGCGAGAGTGCGGGACCAGTCCGTGCACGGGCAACCATCGCTCACCCTCCGCTCCGACCATATTATTGACTGGCCCAAAAGGATTGGCGGCAAGGATGCGCGGAATGCTATCGGGAAGCTCAGTTCCCCCTTCTGCAGAACAAATGGCGCGAATACGTTCGGCCTGAAAGGCGGTTTCTTCGTCGGTGCGGCCTTCACTGATAGTAAACATAGCCCACTCAACGTCATCCATAAAACGCCGACCCGATAATGCAATCTTCGCGCTTTGTTTGAGCTTGCCAACAAGACTGGACTCCGCTTTGACGACGCCAGAGAGCTGTTGCGCGTCGGCGGTGAGACTCGCTCGCTTCATACGCTGCTTTTGTAGGTAGGGGTCGAAGCCAAAGCACTCAGTGGTCAAAGACTCCCGCGAAATCTGTGCCATCGCGCGTAACATGGGTCCGGATGTCCCAAAAGCAAAGCTGGTGTAGCTTTTTGAACCTGCCAGCGGAACGAGGGGGAGTGTGGCTCTCACCTTGATACCCAGTGCGCCACAATCACTGGCGAATAGCCCCGTAAGATCAGGACCGAAATGCCGGGTAAAGGGCGCGGCGTGACGTTGGCTTGCTGAGCCAGTTTCGATTAATTCCCCCTTCCCGGTGACAACGCTGAGGGACAGCACATTGTCAGCGGCTGTGCCGTGTTGCCCGCTTCCCCAAAAAATACTGTTCTGGGACAGTCCACCGCCTACCGTCGCGAAACGCCCTGAAAGCGTTCCCCAGTAGGGCGTGCGGACACCCAAGGGGGCCAGTTGCTCATAAAGCGCTTGCCAGCTGCAGCCCGTTTCGACAGTGACGTAACGATCCTCCAAATTGATCTCGATAATGGCGTTCAGGTTGGTGATGTCC
>CAJQKG010000185.1 GCA_905478845.1 uncultured Luminiphilus sp. | reverse complement strand
GATGAGGTATCTGTCATTTAACGAATACTTTACCCGAGTAATGGAACGCGTGAAAATTTGTGTTTTTGACGCCTACATCCCGCTGTTATGCAGCGATAACCCCTGGTGATTAAAAAAGAGTCGGGGGCCAAACATATTTTCAGTGTCGTCCGTGCTGATGAGAGGCCGTCGCTTCGCTTCCTGCTTGCTTGACCAACCATCCTCGTCGGTGAATGTCCAAGCGCTAAGCTCTCGGGCGGGGATAGTCCGCTGTGATTCAGCTCGAACATAGTGAAGTGGTGGCCCAGTAGAACGTGGAGCTATGATCAATCAATTCAAAATACAGCACGGCATTGACAGCTAGAAAAATCAAAGCGATGCGGAAAGTATGGGATAGCACCGCGCTAATAACTCACCAACATAAAACAGACTCAGCAATCACCACTGGGGGCTACCTAATGAACGCGGCCTGTTTCAATTCGGTGACCACATCTCGCAGCGATGCCGCCTCTTCGAACTCCAAATTTTTAGCGTGGTCGAGCATTTTTTGCTCAAGATCCGCAATCTTCCGGCCCAACGCTGCTGGGCTCAGGTTCACATCAGCCGCCAATGCCGCGCGATCACCGGCTGCGGCACGACCTTTACCTCCTTTTGCCTTGGTGGGCATCCGCCGCGCTCCCTCGAGGATATCCTGTACCGATTTGTGAATCCCTTGAGGCGTAATATTGTGCGCTTTGTTGTGGGCGATTTGCTTTTCACGCCGCCGCGCAGTTTCTGCAATGGCTCGGGTCATAGAGCCTGTCTCTCGATCCGCATAGAGAATCGCACGGCCATCGATGTGTCGGGCAGCGCGGCCCATTGTTTGAATCAGAGACCGATCACTGCGCAAGAAGCCTTCTTTATCCGCATCCAAAATGGCAACCAACGACACCTCGGGCATATCGAGGCCCTCTCTCAACAAATTAATACCGACCAGCACATCGAACTCACCCAGACGTAAATCACGGATAATCTCCACTCTTTCTACCGTATCGATATCAGAATGCAGATAGCGCACTCGCACCTTGTGATCAGCGAGAAATTCCGTAAGGTCCTCCGCCATGCGCTTGGTTAAGGTGGTCACCAATACCCGATCCCCAGCGGCGACGGTCGTGTGGATCTCTGACAGCAAATCATCAACCTGCGTTCTCGCCGGTCTGATTTCGACTGGAGGGTCCAGCAGACCGGTGGGCCTCACGACTTGTTCTACCGTTTGGCCTGAGTGCTCTGCCTCATACGCCCCCGGGGTCGCCGAAACATAAACGGCTTGTGGACAGAGGACTTCCCATTCTTCGAATTTGAGTGGTCGATTATCCAGTGCTGAGGGCAGCCGAAAACCATATTCCACTAGGGTCTCTTTGCGACTGCGATCCCCTTTATACATCCCACCAATCTGTGGAATGGTCACGTGAGATTCGTCGATTAAAACCAGCGCATTAGAGGGGATATACTCGAACAAGGTAGGCGGCGCCTCTCCAGGCGCTCGACCCGATAAGTAGCGGGAGTAATTCTCAATCCCCTGGCAATAACCCAGCTCTCGAATCATCTCAATGTCATAGCGCGTGCGCTGCTGGATACGCTGCGCCTCGAGCAATTTTTCTTGCTCTTTGAGTTGCTTCACTCGCGCAGCAAGCTCCTCCTCAATGAGGTCAATCGCACCCAGCATCGTGTCTCTTGAGGCCACATAGTGGCTCTTAGGGAAAATGGTGACACGTGGCAGGCGCTCCTCGATTGCACCGGTCAGCGGATCGAAAGAGCACAGATTCTCGATCTCCTCGTCAAATAGCTCTATCCGAATAGCCAGCTCACCCGATTCAGCGGGAAAAATATCGATCACATCGCCCCTGACGCGATAGGTGCCTCTTTTAAAATCGATGTCATTGCGTGTGTACTGGAGTTCAGCGAGCTGCCTCAACACACCGCGCTGATCGATAATCTCTCCGCGTGAGAGGTGCATCACCATTTTGAAGTACGACTGGGGGTCTCCCAGGCCATAAATCGACGATACTGTCGAAACGACTAAGCAGTCCTCACGTTCCAGTAGCGCCTTGGTCGCAGACAAACGCATTTGTTCGATGTGATCATTAACCTGCGCATCTTTCTCAATAAAGGTATCTGACGACGGGACATAGGCCTCGGGCTGGTAATAATCGTAGTACGAGACAAAATACTCGACGGCGTTGTGAGGAAAAAACTCTTTGAATTCGCCATAGAGCTGGGCAGCCAATGTTTTGTTGTGCGCCATGACAATGGTGGGACGTTGCAGGGCTTGCACCATGTTGGCCATGGTGAAGGTTTTGCCCGAACCGGTCACACCCAGCAAGGTCTGAGATGCCAGCCCCGAATGAGCCCCAGCGATCAATTGTTCAATCGCAGCCGGCTGGTCCCCCGCTGGCGAGTAGCTTGCTTGCAGTTCAAAAGGTCGCGTCACGGCAGGTAAATCGCTCAAAATTGAAGGATAACGGATCTAGCAATGAATAGGTTTGATTAGATCAGAGGTTGACGGCCCGAAAACGCCCTGTGTACACTTCGCACCTCTTTAAGAGACCCTTCCGTCTTAGCTCAGTTGGTAGAGCAGCTGACTGTTAATCAGCGGGTCGCTGGTTCGAGCCCAGCAGACGGAGCCATATTCTACGAGCCGCACTATAGTGCGGCTTTTTTTGCCCCCTTTATGCGTCCGCATCCGCCTCTGGCACATTGCTCACTCCAGACGCTTCAGTCGTCGATTCGCCATCTAGTGGCACCACCTCATCGGCCGGTAGGCAAGCCACTGCGGGTTGGACCCGAATATCCCCCGTCGCCTCCCAGCTAGGAACATGGTCTATGATTTCGGTATACCGCAGGGTCGCGTCACCCATGAGTGTCACCTGTAAAGCGCGTCGTCTGATCTCTGACGAACCTCCGGCCGCAGAAATGCCGGGGGTATCTTTTGGTCGGAACATAAACACATGAACCGGTTCACCCAGCGGCAATGGTTTACTCGCCCCTTTGTCAGACGCTCTCACACCTCCCAAAAACTGTTTTGCGCCCGGAATATCGTTGTAGCTCGGGCATCCGGCACTCGCATCAAAAAACTTAAACTTACTATTGAATGACCCGCCTTCGATTGACACTTTTAAAGTGGCATTGTCCGCCAGTGAAACGCCAGATCCACACAGGAGCACTGCCGCCAGGCACCAACGTGTCGCCGCACTACTGCTTTGCCGATACATCATTTTTCATCCCTCTGTTGACATTACCCAACCGTAAAATAAACCCGCTCGCACATCCACCCTCATCGCCGCCACGTCTAGCGACTCTGCATGCTCCAGCCCACCGCTATCTTCCATCTCACCACTTTGCTGCTCTGGCCGGCGAAAAACCCGGGCAAACTCCAACTACCTGAGTGTGCTCATTCTGACAGCGTGTGGTTAACTTATGATCAGGCTTTTAAGGAGACAAACTGACTATGGATACCATTAGCTGGGATGATTTTGTACGGGTGGAATTGCGGGTCGGCACGGTCGTCTCTGCCGAGGTGTTCGAAAACGCGCGCAACCCAGCTTATATCCTTCATATCGATTGCGGTGCCGAGCTGGGTATCCTCAAGTCCAGCGCACAGATCACTGATCTCTATGAGCCCGATGACTTAATCGATCGACAAGTCGTCTGCGTCGTGAACTTTCCGCCGAAACAAATTGGTCACATTCAGTCTCAATGCTTAGTAACAGGCTTTCCTCAAGCAGATGGCTCGGTAGTGTTAATCGCTCCCGATCAACCCGTTGCAAATGGTCTCCGATTGTCTTGATATTGATGGCGTCGACTCACAACACTGCGCCAGGTAGCCGCTGCTCAGTGGATTTCCTGTTGCTGTTTGGTTTTGTTCCTGACCCGATTCACTGCGCTTAGATGCTGTTTTGCTTCTGTCGGTTCATTTTTTACGCGCCAATCGACCCGTATGCCAGTGACCATCACGCTAAGATCTTATCGAGTAGCGACGTGACCTGCTGCCTGTGTGCATCCGAATCCACCAGTGAAGAACACAAATTGACCATCGCCAGCGGCGGTCTATTCGCCCGCTCATAACACGCCACTGCGTCACCCCGCCCGCCAACCCATTCCGCTAACAGTGACGGACTGACGGCGCCTGCCTCAGGCACCAACGTGAAATCAGCCAAGCTATTCAGTGTTTTCAACAGCTTCGGGCCAATCATTTGAGGGGCAATGTGTGCGGCATCCGCGCGGTCAATAATCGACTCGGATAAATAGGCGAGAAAAGCGAGCACGGGCGACGCCGACGTAAAGCCCATGAAGGCATTGTGGGGCGACAAATACGTTCGCCACCGCCCTTGGGCATTTTTTTGCACCCAGCACTCTTCCCCAAAAAAGGTATGCTCGGTTGTGGAGAGTTGCCAAGAAGGGTTCAGGCAGAGCGAGTCAGCATCGACCCAGACAACCAGACCACCTCGCTCGGAGAGGACTGACTCAATCCAACGTAATCGTGCCAGATCAGCCAATATTGGGGTGCGACCGATCAGTTTTTTCTGCAATGCTGGTGCGACCCAATCGAACAGCTCATCCGCAAGGGTTTCATAGCCATAACCCCATCTCATCGCCCATTGCTCTACCGAGGCCATACAGCGACCGACCCAGACGGGTTGGTCACTCGGTGCAGACTGTAAAATCGTCACGGTGCGCATACGACCCGCCAAGCGCCTCAGTCGTGGCCTAGGTTATCAGCCAAACCCATCACAGCCGGCACATCAGGCGTGAGCGCACCGATCTGCCCCTCACGACGTAACCAACGGGAGACGACATCCCATATCGCCTCACCCTGCGTTTTCTGTATCGAGGCCCAGCCCGCGACTTTATATATTTTGTGGGCTTCAATGGGTTCTCCGTTAACTGATAAATCGCTAATACGCGACCCTACGGATGCCAAAGGCGCGATCGAATACTGCAGCCCGCCGGACCGCACCATGTCACCGCCTTGCTGGTAGTAAGGGTCAGGATGAAAAAGGTTATCCGCCACATCCTCTAGCACTCGTTTGAGTCGCTCTCCTGTCATTTCAGTTAGCGTGACTTCGGGGTAGGTAATGGCAACCTGTGACATCAAATGCTCCATGGTAATCACCTCTCCCGGCAATAACGTGGTTCCCCAACGAAAACCAGGGGATAGCGCAATAGGCGCATCCATCTCCTCCATTAATGCCTCGCAAATCAATTGATCCACGCTACCGTTGAAATTACCGCGGCGGTAAAGCAGGGCATCAGTTTGGGCCAATGGCTCGTTAAGCCGAGTCAGAAAAGGCGCCCTAATACGGGAGATCAAGGCCTCCATGTCTGGATCGGGAGGCAGCAACTCTGCAAAGACCGGCAACAACTCGTAGGACCAATCTCGAATGCGTCCACCGCGCACAGTGAAATCGAGTACGCCGATGAACTTGCCATTCGAGCCTGCATTAGTCACCAGCGTAACGCCTCCGGGGTTAGCGATTTCCAGCGCCTGCGGTATCGCATCATGCGTATGCCCCCCCAATATGGCATCAATACCCGTGATCCGTGACGCTAACTTAATATCGGTATCCGCACCGTTATGAGACAACAACACCACTACCTGAGCACCGGCAGCTTTGACCTCATTGACCTTTTCTTGCAGCTCACGTTCTTGGATCCCAAAAGTCCATCCCGGTGTAAAGTGAGCGGGGTTAGCAATGGGTGTATAGGGAAACGCCTGCCCGATGATGGCGACCGGTACCCCATTCATCTCTCGCAGCGTGTGACTCGCGAAAACCGGATCCCCGAAGTCCATGTCCTTCACATTGTGGGCGATAAAATCGATCTGCCCCTTCAGCTGATTATCGAGAATATCCATCACACGCTCGGCACCTAAGGTGAATTCCCAATGCCCTGTCATGATATCGACGCCCAACAGTTGGCTGGCATCGACCATATCCTGACCCTTGGTCCACAGCGCGGTGGCCGATCCTTGCCACAGATCACCGCCATCAAGCAGTAAGGCACCGGGCCGATCCGCACGCAGCCTTTTTATCAGCGTGGCAAGGTGAGAAAAGCCACCCACGCGACCGTACTGCGCTGCCGCGGCGACGTAATCGAGGTGGCTTAGCGCATGCGCAGTGCGCGATCCTGGCGCGATCGTAAAATGTTTCAGTAACGCTTCTCCCACCAAGTGAGGCGGTCGATTGCGAGCCCCATGAACACCAATATTCACTGCGGGCTCGCGGTAATGCACAGGCAATAGCTGTGCATGCACATCAGTAATATGCATCAGGTGGACGTTGCCTACCGTGGGGATAGAATAAGGATCCGAGGGCGCCTCGGAGGTGCGCGCTATCGAAGGTAAAGGTAGCCCCGATGCGGCGGCAAGCGCCAACATCTGGTGAAACTCGCGCCGTTTAATAGGAGCTACTCGGTCCTTCGGTGGGTTGATTCACCGATGAGTTTGGGTCTAACAGAAATGCCATAACATCCTTGAGTTGCTGTTCAGTCAATATTTTTTGCGCGCCGAAGCGCGGCATATGCGAACACAAGTTGAAGGCATGAGTATCCCACAACTTAGTCCACGTATAGCGCAGCATGACGTCGGATTGACCTCGCATACCATATTGCGTCAAAGAGGGCCCAAGCGTTCCGTATGCCACCTCTGTCGGTGCCAGCTGATGACAGGCATAACAGTTACCCCCATTGGCAATACTCGGATCGTCGCTGGACTGAAGACCTCGTCCACTGGCAGCCACCGCCGCGCCGCGCTGCCAATCACCCAAAAAATCTCCGTCCTCTGGGAACACGACGGCGTCTAATCGTTGCTGACGGAGTGTCATCGCGATTTCATCATTCGCTGTCTGATCTCGCGGCCGACTGCAATGCTG
>CAJQKG010000184.1 GCA_905478845.1 uncultured Luminiphilus sp. | reverse complement strand
ACCCGGTCGCCCGCGGCCGCGATCTTTGTAGCCACTTGTGCCCCACGCGCCAGCTGCCAGCCACCAAACAGGTAACCGGTTTGCATCATATAGTCGAAAGAGCCCCCCAGTGCCGCAAAGCGATCCTCTGGCAAGATGGCCAGCAAGCGTTGCGTCGCACTGACATGATCCGCAAGCGCCCCGACGAGGCACTCACCGATGGCGGCAAGACGGGAGTCAGCATCGCGCTGTAATAACGTCGCCAGCGAGCGGATCTCGGTTTGCACCGCTTCCATCGCGGCACCATTGTCTCGACCTAGCTTGCGGTTGAGGAGATCGGCGGCCTGAATACCATTCGTCCCTTCATAAATCGGCGTAATCCGGACGTCACGAAGATATTGCGCCGCACCCGTTTCCTCAACATATCCCATCCCGCCGTGAACTTGCACACCCAGCGAAGTGACCTCGATACCGAGCTCCGTCAGCCAGCCTTTAATCACGGGGATCATCAAATCAATCCGACGCTGCGACGCTTCACGCGTCTCTACCGGTCCCGCGTGTGCGAGATCCATTGTGACCGCCTCAGAGTAGGCAAGGGCTCGCATGGCTTCGTTTAGGGCACGCATGGTCAGCAGCATGCGTTTCACATCGGCATGCTCAATGATCGGCACATTGCCCTGCACCCGCTCTCGGGCATAGGCGACTGCCTTCTGGTAAGCCCCCTCGGAGGCACCCAGACCTTGCAGACCGACCTTTAACCGGGCCTCGTTCATCATGGTGAACATGCAGGCCAATCCCTGATTTTCTTCTCCGACCAGATACCCCAGCGCACCGCCGGTGTCGCCATAAGCCATGACACAAGTGGGACTACCGTGAATGCCTAGCTTGTGTTCAACGGAGACCGGGTAAGCATCATTGCGGGCTCCCAGCGTGCCGTCCGGGTTCACCACAAATTTAGGCACTAAAAATAGGGAAATGCCGCGACTGCCGGCGGGGGCATCGGGTAATCGCGCCAAGACCAGATGGATAATGTTATCCGTGGCGTCGTGATCCCCCCAGGTGATGTAAATCTTTTGACCAAATAATCGATAGTGGTCGCCTTCACGCTCAGCACGCGTTTTCATCGGACCCAGATCAGAACCTGCGCCGGACTCAGTCAGATTCATGGTCCCTGACCACTCGCCTGAATAAATCTTTTCCAGGTAGGTGGCTTTCAGCTCATCATTGCCGTGTGCGGCGATCGCTAACGCCGCACCGGCGCTGAGAAAAGGCTCCAGCGCAAAGGCCATATCAGCGCTGTTCCACATTTCGCAGGCGGCCGTGCCAAACAGCTCGGGTAGACCTTGCCCACCCTGATCTTGTGGCGCACTAATCCCGACCCATCCACCGGCTCCCAGCTGCCGAATCGCTTCACCGTAACCCGGTGGGATGGTGACCGCCGCGTCGCTGCAGCGAGACGGATGCTGGTCACCCACGCGCCGCAAGGGTGAGACCACATCGGCGGCGAACTTGCCAGCTTCATCAAGTAAAGCAGTGGTCAGTTCAGCCCCTAATCCCAGATCGGCATAGTGGGGCAGCGGACCCAAAACGGTGCTCACGTCCAATACATCGTCGATTAAAAACTGCATGTCTTCCGTGGGGGCCCTGTACATATGGCTGTCCTCGCACTCACATTTCGTTGATTTTGGGGCCCCATTATTACCAACAGGTGCCCATACGGCAAAAGTATGGCCAAAGAGTTACAATTCACTGCGTGAATACCGCTAACTCCGCCGGGGGTATTATATGAAAAACCTACATCAAATCGATTTAAACCTGCTGGTATATCTAGAAGTCTTGTTGCGAGAACGAAATGTGACCCAGGCGGCTAACCAACTCGGCCTCTCGCAGCCTGCCATGAGTAATGGACTGCGGCGTCTGCGAGCCCTGTTCGATGATCCGCTGCTCGTGCGCACCTCTGAGGGAATGAACCCCACCGAGCGGGCACTCGAGCTAGAACCGTTGGTTAAAGAAATCCTATTGGGCGTTGACCTAGCCATGCAACCGGCGAGCGAATTTGCCCCGGGTGAGGCACAAATGGTGGTCAGAATCATGGCCAGCGATTATGCCGAATCGACGCTTTTTCCGGCGGTACTGACTCAGCTCAGAGAACACGCGCCCGGCATCACCCTCGACATTATGAATCCTTCAGACGTGAGTTTTCTCGATGTTGAACGGGGTAAAGTCGATTTGGTCATCAATCGATTTGACCAAATGCCGCAGTCGTTCCACCAAATCACCCTCTGGGAGGATAGCTTCTCCTGCCTGTTGAGTCCGGATAACCCCATCCTCGAGAATTTTTCCCTCGAGAGCTATTTGCACGCCAATCACATTTGGGTCAGTAAAACCGGAATGGGGGTGGGGGTGGGCGTTGATCCCGACGATGTACAGCGCCTTGGCTGGGTCGACAGTGCACTGGCCGACCGGGGAGAGAAACGTCGCATTCGCGTCTTTACCCGACATTACCAAGCGGCCATGACGCTGGCCGAGCAAAACGATTTGATTGTGACCCTGCCTACCCGTGCGACCTGGCTCAAACGGGATAATCCGCGTGTGGTGGTCCGCGACGTGCCGTTTGAGATTCCCGCGCTAGAGTTGAAAATGGCATGGAGTCCACTGCTGCATAACAACGCGCCGCACCGCTGGATACGCCAGTTCATCACCGGTATTGCTCGCTCGCTTCACAGCAGTGCGCCGACAGGAACATAAGCGCTACGAATAATCCCTATCGCTCAAACCCCTGTCCGCACTGAGAGTGAATCAGTACAGTAACGCCCTCACCGCGATTGCCATATCACTGGATTGGGTACTGGACTAAGTACTGGATTGAGAGCTGGGTTGAGAACTGGGTTAAAAGCCATTGGAGTTTGACTATGTCCGAGAGAATTGAATGCGCCGGCCTGAGCATCGATGCCACACTGCACGCGCTGGTAACCGATGAAATAGCACCCGGAACAGGCGTTACCGCCGAGCAATTTTGGCAAGGTGTGGCCGATATTTGGGCAGATCTCGGACCTGACAATACGCGGCTACTCGCAGAGCGAGACTCGCTACAAGCACACATTGACCAGTGG
>CAJQKG010000183.1 GCA_905478845.1 uncultured Luminiphilus sp. | reverse complement strand
CGATGGTGTGATGACTGCCCACCGGCAGCTGGTTGCTGAGCAGCGTCATCGCTCGCTCCCGAGCAAACACCTCGATATCCATAATGGCCGGCGTCAAACCTGCCATTTTTAGCGCACCAACACGAGATTCAATGGTCTCTTGACGACACGCAGCCAATAGAACGTGGGCGTGCTTTTCCTCGCCGGGTATTGGCCCTAACACCTCGAAATCCATTGCCACTTCGTCAAGCGGATAGGGGATATACTGGTCAGCTTCTACAATCAGCTGCGCCTCAATATCTTCCTCAGACAGCCCCGCTGGCATCGCAATCGTTTTGGTAATGACCGCTGAGCCTGAGACCGCGGCGACCGCCTGCCGAGCCTTAGTGCCAGAACAACCCACTAACGCACGAATGACCTCCGCAACGAGCTGGGCATGATTGACGTTTTTCTCAACAACCGCTTCAGGGGGGAGTGGCGCGACAGCGTAACTTTCGACACGGTAATGGGCGCCCTTGCGGCTTAGCTCCAACAGCTTTACTGTCGTCGAGCTAATATCGATACCCACTACCGGGGGCACCTTGCCAATGCCTAGTCTTGTCAACACGATTCAATCCTTTGAGTGTGTCGATAGCCCAATCCAGAGCTAAAGTTCTACACCACACGTTAACACGCCGAGATCTAGAATTTAAGTCCAACCAAAACAGGTAAAAGGTCACTTAATACCGTGTGCAATGTGAAAACCCTACAGAAGCCCTGATAGGTTTCCCCTATAGTTTGATTAATCGCTCAACGGCTCCTGTGATGGACAGCCGAACGGCTTACCTCGGCACTAACGGCTCGGAGATCTCCGCGTGATAAAAGCCCGAAAACTCATGCAATACGCGGCGTTGATGGCCTGCGTAGGAGTTTGGTGGTTAGCAGGACTCTATCTGTATCTGAGCCCTAATCTTCCCGAAGCCGACACGCTGCGCAATATCACCCTGCAGACGCCCATGCGGGTGCTCAGCAGAGAAGGCGCATTGATTGGTCAGTTTGGCGAGCAAAAAAGAAAGCCGCTCCGGTTTGAGCAGATCCCACAAAGCTTTATTGATGCCCTGCTTGCTGCTGAGGATGACGGTTTTTTTAGCCATTCCGGTATCGAGCCACTCAGTCTGGGCAGAGCTATCTCGGAGCTGGTGCTCACCGGTAAAAAGGGCAGCGGTGGATCGACCCTCACTATGCAGGTTGCGCGCAATTACTTTCTCTCTCTCGAGCGAACCTTCTTGCGCAAATTCAACGAAATCTTGCTGGCACTGGAAATCGAACAAGCGCTGTCTAAAGCTGAAATTTTTGAGCTGTATGTCAATCGCGTGTTCCTGGGGCACCGGGCGTATGGTTTCGAGGCGGCCGCAGAAACCTACTATGGCAAACCCCTTGCCGACCTCAGCCTTGCGCAACATGCCATGCTAGCCGGCATACCCAAAGCGCCCTCTCGCAATAATCCGCTGAGCAACCCCGATAAAGGGAAAATTCGACGCGACTGGATTTTGGGCCGGATGGCGAGCCTCGGGAAGATCACCGAAACCGAAAAGATCGCGGCACGCAATACGCCCGTCAGCGCAGGATTTTTTGGTCAGGTAGTCGAGGTAGATGCCGATTATGTGGCCGAAATGGTCCGACGAGAAATGGTTGAGCGCTTTGGCAATGCCGCTTACAACGATGGCTATGTGGTCTACACCACAATCGATGCAGGCATGCAGCAAGCCGCACACGACGCACTGCTGGCCGGTTTGCGCGCCTACGACTGGCGCCACGGCTGGCGAGGACCCGAGCGCCGGTTGGCTCCGCGCGAAGGCGAAACAGCAGAAGAAACGCGGGTCCGCTGGCAAGAGGCACTCCGGGCGATGCCCACCATCGCTGAGCTTCCGCCCGCTATTGTGACTCAGGTAAACGAGACCGGTGTGACCGCCCTACTGAAGTCAGGCGACGCCATTGTCCTGCCATGGCAGGATAATCTTGCCACCGTCCGCCGTTACCGCTCAGTCAATCAAACCCGTGGGCCTGAGCCAACAGCCGCCGATTTATTGGCTCCGGGAGATTTGATCCGAGTTCGGTTAGTCGAGGAGCAATGGCGGCTAACGCAGGTGCCCAAAGCGCAGTCCGCATTGGTGTCGTTGGATCCCAAGCATGGCGCCATTCGTGCCCTGGTTGGCGGCATGGGTTTCGAATTGTCTAAATTTAATCGCGCAACACAGGCGCGGCGCCAACCAGGCTCCAATTTCAAACCTTTTCTCTATGCCAGCGCCCTCACTCAGGGGATCACCCCGTCAACCGTGATCAACGACGCGCCGGTAGTACTGGACAATTTAGCGGCGGCAGAGATCTGGCGCCCTGAGAATGACAGCGGCAAATTCTATGGTCCCACTCGACTGCGGGAAGCGCTCATATTTTCGCGTAATCTTGTCTCCATTCGGGTATTACAGCGCGTGGGGGTCAGGACGTTCATCGAGTTTGTGGAGGCGCTTGGCTTCAATACCGAAGGCATGCAGGCGAATCTGACCTTGGCTTTGGGAACCCATGCCTTCACCCCCCTTGATATCGCAACGGGTTACACCCTTCTCGCCAACGAGGGCTTCAAAGTAGAACCTTGGCTGATCGACCGTATTGAGAATGCAAAAGGTGACATTGTCTATGCGGCCGACCCCCTCGTAGCCTGTCCCGAGTGCGCGAATACTCAGCGTGCAGAAGACGAGATGACGCGCATGGAGGATATTTTAGGTACGGCGGTGCCCGCGGTGCGCGCCGCGACGCGTGTCATGGATCCGAGAGTGGCTTATATCGTCTCCTCCTTTTTACGGGAAGCCATACAGCGCGGCACAGGTCGCCGAGCAAAAGTCCTAGAGCGAACGGATATTGGGGGTAAAACCGGAACGACTAACGGCCCGAGAGATGCTTGGTTCTCTGGATTCAACGGCGACTTGGTCACCACGACGTGGCTGGGATTCGATGATTACAGCCCACTGGGCCGACGAGAATTTGGTGGCACAGCCGCGTTGCCTATTTGGATTGATTTCATGCGCGAAGCCCTGCCGGAAGCGCAACCCGACGCCCCCATGCCACCGGGTATTGTGCGACTCAGCGTCGATCGAGAGTCAGGATTGCGAGTGCAAGGCAACCCCAGTAATAGCGTTATGGAATATTTTTTAGAAGAATCACTGCCGGACTGGGGAGACAATTCGGGAGAACCGATTGACACCGAGACGCTCGAGGGGATTTTTTAAGGTAAAAAAAAGCCGGCATCGCCGGCTTTTTGATCAATGCTGTGGTTACTTCGAGAGACTACGCCCACCGAACCGCTTGTTAAAACGATCAACGCGACCCCCTGTATCGACAACCTTCTGCTTGCCGGTATAGAAAGGGTGACACTGGCTACAAACGTCTAAAGAGATGTCGGCACCCAAGGTAGATCGGGTCTTTATCTCATTACCACAGCTACATCGAGCCGTTATTTCGCCGTACTGTGGATGAATATCAGCTTTCACGCCAACCTCCATTTATCTTGTTGGGTGCAAAAAAGAGGGCGGATAATACCAGAGCCTCCACCGATAGCAACATGGAATACGCCCACTCCTCCGCTTTAGTACACTAGAGATCGCTAGGTAGCAGACTGAGTCCAGCTTGACCGACACCGCTCAAAACATCCCCCCCGATCAGAGGGTCTGGCGCTGCGCTGTTCCGACCCCACTGAGGCGGCTATTTGACTATCTGCCTCCGGAAGGCTGGTCAGGCGATGTAGCGCTAGGCAGTAGGGTACGCGTCCCGTTTGGGCGTCGTACGCTGATTGCGGTCGTGGTGGGTCAGACGCCAACATCTGACCTGCCCTCGACGCGACTGCGGCATTGCGTTGCCGTCTTAGACACCACGCCACTTTATTCGACATCGCTGGCGCAGTTACTGCAATGGACCGCCGAGTACTATCAACATCCGGTCGGTGAAGTGTGGCCCCTAGCGTTGTCGCCCGGTGAACGGCGAGGTCATCCCGAGCGCCCTCTCGGCAGTCCCGGTATCCAACTCACCCTGCGGGGCTGTGGTTTGGCACCCAACACGCCCCATGGTGCGCCCAAACAAGCTCATTTGATTCACTTATTGCGATCAGACCCGCTGAGCCTCGACAAAGTCAGGTCACTGGGTTTTCAGCGCTCGGTGATCAAGGCACTGATTGATAAAGACCTCATCGAGACCTGTGAGATCGTCCGACCCGAGCCATGGAGGACTAAAACCGCCCCCCTGCCTGCCAATCCGGAGCAGCAGTCGGTGATCGATAGCGTACGGTCCTCTTTACACCACTTTCAGGCGCACTTGCTCTATGGCATTACCGGTAGCGGTAAAACCGAGGTCTACCTACAAACGATTGCCACCTGCCTCGATCAAGGTCGGCAAGCCCTAGTGTTGCTACCCGAGATCGCACTGACACCACAGACCCTAGCGCGGTTTGAAGCGCGGTTCGAGGCCCCTGTGGTTGCCTTGCACTCTGGGATTGGCGACGCAGCGCGAGATCGCGCATGGGCCGCCGCACGTCACGGCCATGCCGCCATCATTTTAGGAACACGATCTGCCGTGTTTGTGCCCCTTCACCGCCTCGGCCTCATCGTGGTTGACGAAGAACATGACGCCGCTTTTATACAACAAGATGGTCTGCGTTACTCCGCCAGAGATGTCGCGATTAAACGCGCTCAGCTGGAAGGATGTAGTGTGCTATTGGGCAGCGCAACACCAAGTCTGGAAAGCTGGCATAACGCTGACAAGCAGCGCTACCAGCGCCACGTGCTCTCGCAACGCGCCGGCAACAGCCAGCTGCCTCAGCAGCGCCTCATCGATATCAGTGGACTGGAACTCAGCGCAGGATTATCCGCCGAACTGATTGGTCACATTGAACAGACACTCATCAGCGGGCAGCAAGTCCTAGTCTTCCTGAATCGCCGTGGCTTCGCCAACGCGATGCTCTGCCATGATTGTGGCTGGAGCAGTGACTGTCCCGACTGTGACGCGCGCATGACGCTGCATAAAATGCCCCCGGGGCTACAATGCCATCATTGCGGTCGCCGTACTGCGCTCCCAAGCCACTGTCCTGCTTGCCAGAGCAGCCGGTTAGTTGGCACGGGCATTGGCACACAGCAAACAGAGGCGTTTCTGACCGAACGCTTTGCGACTTACCCAGTGGTTCGAGTCGACAGTGATACGGTGACCAGCAAGGCGGCGATACCAGAGCTGATCGATCAACTCGCCAGCGCGGACCCTATTCTCATGATTGGCACCCAAATGCTCAGTAAAGGCCACCACTTTCCCCACGTGACACTGGTAGCGGTTGTGGACGCAGACGCGCTGCTTTTCAGCCCCGACTTTCGTGGCGAAGAGCGGCTACTGCAACTGCTAACGCAAGTCGCTGGCCGAGCCGGACGAGACCGCACACTCGGAGAGGTCATCATTCAGACCAGACACCCCGAGCATCCCCTAATACGAGGGCTTGACGCCCCTTACCATACCTTACTGCCCGACCTGCTGAGGCAGCGAGCCCAAGCACATTTGCCCCCCTACGGCGCCCTCGCGGTTATCCGTTGTGACAGCCATAGCAAACAAGAAGGTCTCGATTTTCTTCGTGCGTTGAAGGAGGGGTCACCGGCCATTGAAGCCCACTACATCGGCCCCTTACCCGCGGCGATGGCGCGGCGAAAAAATCGCTATCGCAGCCAGCTCATTATCACAGCCAAAACGCGGCCCGCATTGGCGCATACTGTCGCCGCACTGGTCTCTCAGGCAGAATTAGCATCGCGCTCTCGCCAATTGAGTTGGTCAGTCGATATCGATCCCTATGAAACCTTGTGACTTCCTTGGCTGGAGCCAGCCCGGCAGGTCAGCGATAATACTCGCTCAGCCGTGCGACCCGCACAGCAGCGCATAACTTTGACGGGACGACCATGAAATCTGAACTGGCCACGCTGATTACTTCAGGGTTAGAAAAACTTGTATCGGAGAACGTACTACCGGTCATGCCTGATGTCGTGCCGCAGATCGACCATCCTAAAGATTCAGCGCATGGCGACTTGTCCTGCAATATCGCCATGGTATTGGCCAAACAGGCAAAAATCGCACCCAGAGATCTGGCGACGCAGCTGATTGCCGCGCTACCTGAGAATACGCTGATTGAACGGAGCGATATTGCGGGGCCCGGATTCATTAACTTTTTTATCAGGGCCAGCCAGCATACCGCTGTCATCGGCACGATTTTGGAAGCCAAGGATCAATATGGCCGCTGTGATGTTGGGGGTGGGCGGCGAGTCCAAGTGGAATTTGTCTCGGCTAACCCAACGGGGCCACTGCATGTGGGCCACGGCAGGGGCGCCGCTATTGGCGATTCGCTCGGACGCCTACTCACCGCCACGGGATGGTCGGTTCAGCGTGAGTTCTACTATAACGATGCAGGGCAACAGATCAGTAACTTAGCACTGTCCGTTCAGGCCCGAGCCCAGGGCAAAGGACCCGACGATCCGGAATGGCCAGCAGACGGATATCGCGGCGAGTATATCGAGGATGTGGCCGCTGCCTATCAAGCAGGCGACACCGTGCAAGCGGCCGATCGCACCATTACCGCAGACGGTGATATCCATAATCTTGAGGCGATTCAGGCATTTTCCGTCGCCTGCCTCCGTCGTGAGCAAGATCAAGACCTGCGCTCATTTTCGGTGCTGTTCGATCGCTATTTTCTAGAGTCCTCGCTTTACGAGTCGGGTGCCGTCGCAACCACCGTGACAGCACTTGAAGGCAATGGCCATACCTATGAAGATCAGGAA
The DNA here is from genome assembly GCA_905478845.1 of uncultured Luminiphilus sp. Classification (GTDB taxonomy): domain Bacteria; phylum Pseudomonadota; class Gammaproteobacteria; order Pseudomonadales; family Halieaceae; genus Luminiphilus. The sequence goes on along the minus strand of CAJQKG010000183.1, from coordinate 14,568 downwards.
GCGCTATGGCTCAAAACGACTGACTTTGGCGACGACAAAGACCGTGTCATGCGCAAACGCGATGGCGGTTATACCTACTTTGTGCCCGATGTCGCCTACCACCACGACAAGTGGCAGCGCGGCTTTACACGCGTCATCAATGAACAAGGTGCTGATCATCACAGCACCATCACTCGCGTCCGAGCCGGCTTACAGGGCCTCGACGTGGGTATTCCTGAGGGGTGGCCGGAGTATGTGCTGCACCAGATGGTGACGGTCATGCGAGATGGCAATGAAGTCAAACTCTCTAAGCGCGCCGGTAGCTATGTGACATTGCGCGACCTGATCGAGTGGGTCGGGTGCGATGCCACGCGTTTTTTCTTAGTCGCTCGCGCGCCGACCTCGCAACTAACATTCGATATCGACTTAGCGCTTGCGCGCAGTAACGAGAACCCGGTTTATTACATTCAGTATGCACACGCCCGCTGCGCCAGCTTGCTCCTCAAGGCAAAACCGCGCTTAGGCGATGACGGCGCCATGGCCGGACTGCCACATGTCGACACGCTGACTGAGCCGGAAACCCTAGGGCTGATCATTAACCTGTCACGATTCCCAGATGTCGTGGCCGCCGCCGCCGAGCGACTTGAGCCGCATGATGTGGCGAATTATCTTCGCCAGATCGCCGCTGACTTTCACAGCTTCTATAACGCCCATAAGATTCTCGACGCAGCGCCTAATATCGCCCTTGCGAGACTCGCACTGGTTGCGGCAACCCAACAGGTTATTGCTAGCGGGCTTGATTTACTGGGTGTTTCAGCGCCCGAGTCAATGTAGTCGTGCCGAAATCGCCCCAAAAACAAAAGCCTAAATCCGCCGCCACGCGCCACAGTGCCGGGCAGGACGCTCACAACACGCTGCCCACATTGACCCCAGCGCATCTACACGGCGCGATTGCGGGCGCACTGGCGGGCGTCTTGGCCACACTCAGTATTAGCCATTGGTTAGCGCAACCAGACTCTGGCGTGGCCATTGAGGCAGTGCACCCCCCCCCCGTCGTGATTGAGCCAACGCCCCGCTTTGATTTTTATACGGTGTTACCGAATCAGGAACTCGATTTAAGCCCTGACATTGAACCAGCTGAACTGCGCGCTAACGATACCCCTACTGATGAGTACCTGCTGCAAATAGGCTCCTTCAGACAGGAAGGCGATGCTGATCGACGGCGGGGTGAACTCGCACTGCTTGGGTTAGAGGCCACGGTCGAGCTCGCTAACGGCGACAATGGCCGTTGGTATCGCGTCTACATTGGGCCCTTTGCCAGCCGCTCTGAAATGGCGCGTGCCCGCTCTATGGCGGCGCAGGCTAATATGGATACGCTACTGCTTAAACGAGAATCGCCATGAGCGCCACAACACCACAGCGAGTAACCCGACTGAATTACGCCCGCAGTCGGCGAAAACTCGAACTGACGTTTGAAGATGATGCGGCATTCGAACTCAGTGCCGAGTACTTGCGCGTTTTTTCTCCCTCTGCAGAAGTGCGAGGCCACGGCGCTGGGCAGGAGATCTTGCAGACTGGCAAATCATCGGTGCAAATCGTTGCCATTGCCCCCGTCGGGCACTATGCGGCTCAGATCACGTTTGATGACGGACACGACTCTGGTCTATATAGCTGGAGCTATCTGCGCGATCTGGCCGAACAGCAAGATCGATATTGGCAACAATACCTGCAGCAGCTTGCCGCGGCCGGGGAATCTAGGGATGCTGAATCACAAGTGCTACATTTTCAGCCCTGAACAGACACTCGCTGCTCAGGTACACTGGCCGGTCCGTTAACGGAGTCGCCACAGGGCAACAGTGAGCACCGGGATATGACAGACGATACCACCAGCACGCCTCACGAAGAGGAGAACACCACCGACTTTGGTTTTAGCCGCGTTAACCGGGGAGATAAGGCCGGTATGGTGCGGGGGGTGTTTGATTCCGTTGCGGGGCGCTATGACTTGATGAACGACCTCATGTCGGGCGGCATTCATCGCATCTGGAAACGATTCACGATAGAACTCAGTGCCGTACGGACAGGGCAAACGGTTCTCGATATCGCTGGCGGCACTGGGGATCTAGCGGCCAAGTTTTCTCGCTTAGTGGGTCCAGAAGGCCAAGTGATACTGGCGGACATTAATGCGGCGATGTTAACGGTAGGGCGCGACCGGCTCATCGACAAAGGGGCGACCGGCAATGTTCAAGTCGTTCAAGCCGACGCGCAAGCACTACCCTTTGACGATAATAGTATCGACTGCATTACGATTGCTTTTGGTCTGCGTAATGTCACCGACAAAGCCATGGCGTTGCGCTCAATGCTGCGCGTCTTGCGGCCCGGCGGCAGGTTACTGGTATTGGAGTTTTCCACACCCACTTCGGCGCTTCTGGGCAAGCTGTACGATCAGTATTCATTTCAAATATTACCCGCAATGGGTCGACTCATTGCGCAGGATGCAGAAAGCTATCGGTATCTGGCAGAATCAATCCGCCAGCACCCAGACCAAGAAACGCTGCTAGAAATGATGGAAGTGGCGGGGTTCGCGAATTGTCGATACCACAATATGACAGGGGGTGTCGTGGCACTCCATCAAGGCTTTAAAGCGTGACCCAGCACGACCCTGCGTTAATCAGTGCAGCGCTTGCGGGTATCGAACGGGCGCTGAACCAAGCCATCGCGTTGTCGCCCACCTCCCATGATGAACTCGCTGGACTCGCTGGAACCGTACTAGGTGTCGAAGTCACGACCGTCGACTTGACGGTCTATCTCGATATCATCTCTGGCACCGAGGCGCGGCTCATGACGCACTGCGAACTGCCCACGGCTGCCTTTGTGCGGGGTACGGTAGAAGACTTCGCGTCCTTGGCTTCTTCTAAGGATCCCGCGGCTGTCCTGATCAACAGCGGCATTGAGCTAGAGGGCAATAGCGGCAGCCTTATTGCACTGCAGCAAGTTATTTCACGCATGGATATTGACTGGGAGGCGCCCCTCGTAGCGACACTCGGTGACGTCATGGGTCACCAGATTGCAGAGACACTGCGCAGTATGTTCCGCTGGGGAGAGAGCGCCCACTCTAGTTTGCGGCGACAAATCTCAGAGTTTGTCTTAGAAGAGGCTCGCTTAACCCCCCCAAAAGCGGAACTCGAATATTTTTTTGACGCCGTACAGTCGCTGTCGATGCAAGTGGATCGCGTGCAAAATAAACTCGAAAAATTACGCGCCAAAGTCGAGCAAAAGCGAGGGCAAGCATGAGCCGTTTGATTGCGCTCTATCGCACGGCAGCGCGCTACCGATTAGATCAGCTCCTACCCTCGGCGCAAAGGCCCGCTTTGCTGGTGCTGCTGCTGCGCCTTTTTCCCGTAACGTCAGTCACCAGTAATACACCCAGAGGTGAACGGCTGCGCCGAGCACTAGAAGATCTGGGTCCCGTTTTTGTGAAGTTCGGACAGCTGCTGTCGACGCGCCGCGATTTATTGCCACTCGATATCGCCGATGAACTGGCGTTACTGCAAGACCAGGTTGCCCCCTTTCCCGCCAACGAGGCCATTCAACGCATCGAGCAAGCACTGGGTAAACCGATTAGTGAATGCTTCGCGGAATTTGATGCAAATCCGCTGGCTGCCGCCTCCGTAGCACAAGTCCATGGTGCTCGACTCCCAGACGGTGACGATGTCGTCGTAAAGGTCTTACGGCCCGGGATTGAATTGACCATTGCCCAAGACCTTAAAATTCTCCGCCACGTCGCCAAATTGCTGGCTCGCTGGTCCCGCAATGGACGGCGGCTTAGGCCCGTCGAGGTGGTGGAGGAATATGAGCGGATCATTCATGGCGAGCTTGACCTGCAGCGCGAAGCCGCTAATGCCTCGCAGTTAAAACGGCATTTTCAAGCCGGTGACCTAGTCTATGTCCCCGCGGTTCACTGGCCATTGACAAGACAGCAGGTCATGGTCAGTGAGCGAATCTATGGCGTCCCGATTAGTGATGTCGATACATTACGCGCGAAACAGGTCGATGTGAAATTGCTGGCAGAGCGTGGCGTGGAGATTTTTTTCACTCAAGTCTTTCGCGATAGTTTTTTTCACGCTGACATGCATCCCGGCAATATCTTTGTTGACTGTACGCATCCAGAAGATCCTCGTTACATTGCGGTGGACTGCGCAATTGTCGGTCAACTCGATGACCAAGATCTGTATTACCTCGCGCGCAACTTACTCGCTATTTTTCAACAGGATTATCGGCTCTGCGCCAAACTTCATATCGAGTCTGGCTGGATATCGGCCGATACCCCTATCGCAGAATTTGAGTCGGCCATGCGCACACTATGTGAGCCCGTGTTTGAACGCCCGCTGGCAGAGATTTCATTCGGGCAGATGGTGGTGAACTTATTCCGCACCGCAGGGCAGTTCGATATGCAGGTGCAGCCGCAGCTCGTGCTCCTACAGAAGACCCTGCTCAACATCGAGGGGCTAGGTCGACAGCTTTATCCCGCATTGAATTTATGGGACACCGCGAAGCCGTTCCTCGAGCAATGGGTCACAGAGCGATATTCACTGCAGACAGTGAGTAAACGGCTGCAGGAGGATGCGCCGGCTCTGTTGGAGTCATTGCCGCTATTACCCGATCTGGTGCTGAAGCAGCTGCGGCAAACAAGAAAGCAAGCGGTACCCGTGGCGTCGGGGTCAAATTGGGTATTGCCCCTAACGGGACTGGGCGCATTGGCGCTGGGTGTTGGCATCGCGCAGTCGATCGCGGGACTGGGCTGGCTGATTCTGGGTAGCAGCTGCCTGCTTTGCGCGATCGTTTTACGACACCGGTAACCCTCCCACACCTCTGGCATACTACTGATATGACAACCTTTGACGCCGAAACGCCTGACACCATGTCGCCTTGCTGGAATGAGCAGGGCCTTATCCCCGCGGTCACTCAGGATCACGACACGGGAGAGGTGCTCATGGTTGCCTGGATGAACGCAGAGGCATTAGCCCTGACAATGTCTCAACGACAGGTGACTTACTGGTCACGATCCCGACAAGCGCTTTGGCGCAAAGGGGAAACCTCAGGTAGCACTCAGGAACTGATCGATATCAGACTAGACTGCGATGGCGATACACTGTTGCTACAGGTGCGACAAAATGGCACGGGGGCCTGCCATACCGGACGCCGAACTTGCTTCTTTTACGCATACGTCGACGAGACGTGGCAGTTAACGGAGGACCACTGAATGACTGACGTACTTACAGCGCTGGACAAGGTCCTGTTAACGCGAAAAAACGCTGCTGCGGACAGTTCGTATGTCGCCTCTTTACATGCGCAAGGATTAAATAAAATTTTAGAAAAAGTGGGAGAGGAAGCGATTGAAGTGATCCTCGCCGCAAAAGATACGGCGCAAGGGGACGATCAGGCCGCGCTGATCAACGAGGTGGCGGACCTTTGGTTTCACACGCTCGTTATGCTCTCGCACCTCGATACTAATCATGCAGCCGTGCTAGCGGTGCTGGATCAAAGAATGGGTCTGTCAGGGCTAACGGAAAAAGCCTCTCGAAACAGCCATAATGACGCCTCAGGCGAGGCATAAGAACAGGGAGAAACACTATGGGTCTTGGCGGAATCAGTATTTGGCAACTGCTTATCATCCTTGCAATTGTTGTGATGCTCTTCGGAACATCGCGGCTGCGCAATATTGGGGGTGACCTAGGTAACGCGATCAAGGGCTTTCGAGACAGCATGAAACAAGATAAACCCGAATCGGAGGCTGCCGGTGCGTCGGTTGTGCAAGAGGAGAGTAGTCCAGAGCCGACGAGTGCTGCTGCCGCACGCGAGGAAAGCGATATCGATAAGCCGCCCGCGTAACCAGAGCACTCAATCGTGTTTGATATTGGCTTTGCTGAGCTCTTGTTGATCGGGGTGGTGGGCCTTCTGGTCATCGGCCCAGAACAACTGCCGGGTGCGGTGAGGACGACACTGGCGTGGGTGAATCGTTTTCGGCGCAGCTTTGATCAGATTAGAAGCGACGTGCGACGTGAACTGCACAACGACGAGATCCTACAAAATCTTAAAACGGAGTCACAGGCGCTCGAGCAGCAAATCAGGGCAGACTCAAGCTCCGTTGCGCAGGAGGTGCAGTCACTGGCGAAACTGGCGACGGAAACAGCCGATCACCAAGACCCCGTCACCTCCCCCGCTGACGAGCCGGATCGTCCAATCGACGATAACAAACCTAACGCCAACTCAGCATGAACGACGAAACGGAACAAGATCCGCCTATGTCGCTGATTGCCCATCTGACCGAATTGCGGGACCGCCTGCTGCGCGCAGTACTGGCGATCGTCATCGGGTTTGTCGTGCTTTTCCCTTTTGCGAATGAGATTTATGGTTTTGTGTCAGCACCGCTGCGAGAACTAATGCCCGCGGGTTCAACCATGATCGCCACCGGAGTAGCATCCCCCTTTCTCACCCCGTTTAAGCTCAGCCTAGTGCTGGCTATTTTTCTCGCCATACCGGTTATTCTGTTTCAAGTTTGGGGTTTTATCGCACCGGGGTTATACCAAAAAGAAAAGCGCATCGCGGTTCCGCTATTAGCTTCTAGCGTATTGCTGTTCTATGCGGGAGCAGCCTTTGCCTACTTTGTCGTTTTCCCTCTCATTTTTGCCTTTTTCACCAGTGTCGGTCCGGACAGTGTCCAGGTGATGACCGACATCAACAGCTACTTAGATTTCGTATTGAAGCTGTTTCTCGCCTTCGGTATTGCTTTCGAGATGCCTATTGTAGCGGTGGTCTTAATCTGGACGGGCACCACGACGGCTGATTCACTGGCCGCCAAACGGCCTTATTTAATTTTGGGATGTTTTGTATTCGGGATGTTACTGACTCCACCTGACGTCATTTCACAATCACTGCTGGCCATTCCAATGTGGTTACTCTTTGAATTAGGCGTATTTTTTGGCCGGCTATTGGAGACAAAGCCCGACCCCACTCAGAGCGATCAATAATCGCTCCCGGAGGAACGATGAGACTGTTTATTTTTGCCTGCCTATTGGTGGTGACCAGCGCGCTGACTGTAAACCCAGTTAAGGCCACCGAAACAGACAAAGGTGTCATGGCAGCGAGCGTTAATGTGAAAAAAAATAGCGCGCTCTCAGCAACGCAACTGATCGAACGCACGAAGGAATTAAATCAGGCTTTCGAGACGAACTTGTTGGCTGGTTTTGAGCCGGGCAAGGCGCAAACGCCTCAACAAGCGCTGTTTGCTCTGCATAACGCTTTTCGCCAAGGCGATCCGTCGTCAGCAGCACTGTATCTCGACCTACGCTATCTACCCTCAGACATTGCAGAAATTGATCCCATCTCTCTGGCGCGCGGCTTGCTCTTTATTTTTGCGCAACAAAACGTACTCGACCTGAGTTTGGTGAGTAACGATCCTCAAGGCGATCAAGAAGATGGTTTATCCGACGATCTCGAGCAGGCGGGCAGCGTCACGCTGAGCGAAGAGGTCATTCCTATTTATCTACAGCGCCTAGAAGAGGCAGACGGCACGCATGCTTGGAAAATTGCCAATGCCTCCGTCATTCGAATTCCTGATATGTGGGATGAGCTGGGCTATAGCGATCTGGCCGTCTGGCTTTCGAGAACATTACCCGAGTTTTATATCTTGAGTATGGGTAACTGGCAGTTTACGACACTGCTTTTCACGTTGATTGCCGGGTGGCTCGCAACAGGCTGGGTCAGCCAGCTCGCCAGCCGACTCATGCGCCGCATCCCTAACCCCTGGGGGCATGCGCTGCGGCGCTTTTTGCAGATGCCTCTGCGACTCATATTGTATGTGTTACTGATTCGCATCGTCATCGCTCAACTCGGTCTATCGGTGATGGCGCGCGCGTACCTGCAATCCTCACCACTGGAATATATAGTCGCGGTCATTTTCGCCTTTGGCCTACTGAACCTCTATCGCGATTACAAAATTCGGCAGCTAGAGTTACTGGGCGAAATCGAGTATGTCGCGCTCATCAAGCCAGTGATTGTCATTGTTCGCATTATTATTGCCACGACCGCCGCACTAATGTGGGCTGATCAGGCAGGCTTTAATGTATCCACCTTGATTACCGGGCTAGGCGTTGGCTCTATCGCCATCGCGCTCGCGGCGCAAAAAACGTTAGAAAACGTGATCGGCGCCATTACGCTTTACACCGCCAGGCCGATTCGGCCTGGAGACTGGTGCCGTTTTGGCGAGACAAAAGGGATGGTAGAGGAGATTGGCCTGCGCTCGGTGACGTTGCGGACAAAGGATCGCACGTTAGTGACCGTGCCGAATTCCATGTTTTCGTCTGCCGACATTGAGAATTTTTCAGTACGAGACCGAATTCGGTTTTTTAAATTACTTGAGCTACAGATGCCGATACCCGATCAACTTCGCGCCATTTTGGGCGAATTCCGGGCGCTATTCGCCGCTCACCCCATGGTGAAGCAAGATTCCATCAGTATTAGACTATCCGACATCGCCGCTGCAACCGCCATCATACGGCTCGATGCAGACATCATGACTAGAGACTACCAGGAATATCTCGCTGTCGCGGAAGACCTCAACCTCCGCATTATCGAAATTGTGCATCAGAATGGCGCCATCTTTTCTGGACCTGGACAGGTGTTGCAGCTCCGTGATTTCCAACAGGCTTCAGTGGATAAGCTGGCAGAGGTCGATGCAAAACTGGAAGTCTGGCGTCAAGGTGACGGCTTACCCTTCCCCGATTTATCAGACAATGAAAAACAGCGACTGAAAAACACCCTCGCCTACCCGGACAAAGGCTGAATAGGCTGCCTTGTCGGCAACCCTGACTCGCCAAGAATCAGTCAAACCATGCTGTGGCGATTCACCTTGCCGGATCGATATTGCCCACTGGGACCGCAGCTGGATCTGACTGGCGCGCGCAACGGAGTCATCGCCATCACACTCCGAACGGTCTAGCACGAGCGTGCAGAAACCGCCAGTAACCAGCCGATGGAAGCCAATGGGCTGCTCCGTGTCAGTCATATCGCTACTGCTCTATCAGGGTGGGCGGCGCCGATGAACGCCGAGTCAAAAGCGATATCAATCCGTCTCGATAGAGAACGATCTTTTTAGTGCAGGTCCGCGTAGACTATCCACAGACAGAGTAGAAGCAACACGCACACCAGCCCGAAGCGATTAATGTGACTGACAAGACAGCGCCTACAGCGCCCATCAAGCAAGCAGCCGACCCTGACGAGCGACTCGTGCGCGCGAAGTCTTTGGCACCGCTACGACAAATGTTAGCCTTTTTATGGCCTCATAAAAGTCGCTTGATAGCGGCGGGCGTGGCGCTCATTTTTACCGCCGGCGCACAACTGACGCTGGGATACGGCGTCAGAATACTGATTGACGAGGGGTTTTCTGGCGCCGACGCCAGCGGGCTCTACAAGGCCGTCTCGTTTATCCTGATCATTGGCATCGCAATGGCGATTGGCTCGATGACGCGGTTTTATCTGGTGTCTTGGCTAGGCGAACGTGTGAGTGCCGATCTACGGAGTGCGGTTTTTAATAATCTGGTACATCTTCAACCGAGTTACTTCGAAACAAACCATTCAGGCGAGATTATGTCGCGGTTGACGACCGATACGACACTCCTGCAAACGTTGATTGGCTCGTCTGTGAGTCTTGCGGTACGCAATGCGCTGACATTAACCGGCGCTTTGATCTTAATGGTGATTACCAATTTGCAACTCAGTCTGGTGATTTTAATCGCGGTGCCCGTCACACTGATTCCGATCCTGATCTTTGGCAGACGGGTGCGCACACTCTCCAATAAAAGTCAGCAATCGATTGCAGAGGTCGGTAGTCATGCCGGCGAAATTTTTCAGAGCATCAAGGTGGTGCAAAGTTTCAACCGTGAAATCGCGGAGAAAACAGGCTTCGCAAAAGAGGTTGAGCGCGCCTTTGTCATTGCGCGATCACGTGTATGGCAACGAGCGCTGCTGACCGGATTTGCCATATTTCTGTTAATGGGCGGCATGATCAGCATGATGTGGTCCGGTGGCGTCGATGTGATCGAAGGGCGGATGACCGGCGGCGAACTGGGTGCCTTCGTCTTTTATGCCGTCATGGTGGGTACCGCTTTCGCCACGCTGGCTGAAGTCTGGGGCGATCTGCAACGTGCAGCGGGTGCTGCCGAACGTCTGATGGAACTGTTGCAAGAGAGCAGTAACATTCCTGACAACGGCAGCAGCGCCATGGCAAGTGGGCACTCTTTGCACTTCGACGCTGTGCAATTCTTTTATCCGAGCCGACCCGACACGCCCGCTCTTAACGGGTTCACTTTAACGATTGAACCTGGCGAATCGGTCGCCTTAGTGGGACCTTCGGGGGCCGGTAAGTCCACGGTCTTTGAACTCATCCTCCGTTTTTATGACCCCACCCACGGCGCCATTGAGTTTGGGGGATCAGACTTGCGAGCGCTCTCGCTGACTGCTTGGCGTCAAAAGATTGCACTGGTGCCCCAACAGCCCGCGCTCTTTTCAGGCGATATTTTTTACAACATCGCCTACGGTGCTGATAGTCCCACGCAAGCGTCTGTCGAGACCGCCGCACAAATGGCGCACGCCCACGACTTTATCTCGACACTGCCAGACGGCTACCGAAGCGATCTGGGCGCGCAGGGCGTCAGGCTTTCAGGCGGGCAACGCCAACGATTAGCGCTAGCGAGGGCTATTTTGGTCAATCCTGAACTGCTGTTGCTTGACGAAGCCACTAGCGCGCTCGATACCGAAAGCGAGTGGCATGTGCAGCAGGCGCTGACAGAAATCATGCGGGAACGGACTACCATTATTATTGCGCACCGACTGTCTACGGTGATGAATGCCGATAAAATCGTGGTCATGAACGAGGGCCGGGTGGTCGATAGTGGTCGCCACGAGGACCTCATGACGCGCTGCAACTTATATCAGCGGCTGGCGAGTCGGCAATTTGAGTTGGGAGCAGCATCCGACGCAACCGGCAATACGCTGTGAGCGGAGTCGCCTGAATCTAGCTGCCCTTCCTTAGAGCCACATCGTCCCAGAGTATCGTTGCCCCAGGTCACGGTTCATTCAATAACGTGATGGCTAATAACGTGACGGTCTGGTCTGCCCGGATCAGGTCAATAGATCCCCATATGACGTCCGCCGTCTTAACGAATCCTGTTCCCGCTGAGGTCATTGGAGCTCGAGCACAGGGTAACCATGCGCACAGAAGATGAGCCGTCAGCCCCAAATGGTCAAATGGTTCTTAGCGATTCGGCGATAAACTAGGAAGCTTCAGGGCAAAAAAAACCCCGCTCTAAGCGGGGTTCTCGGCAGTCAGCGGGAATTAACTGAACTCGCGAATCAGGGTCGCAATACTTTCTTTGGCATCACCAAAGAGCATGCGCGTATTCTCTTTGTAAAATAGTGGGTTCTCGATGCCTGCAAAACCCGATGCCATCGATCGTTTCAACACAAAAACGGTTCGTGCGTCGGCGACGTTAATTACGGGCATGCCATAAATTGGTGAGGACTCCACTTCGCGAGCCGCTGGGTTCACCACATCGTTAGCGCCAATAACAATCGCCACGTCGACGGTTTCCATTCGTGGGTTAATCTCGTCCATCTCAAGCAACTGGTCATAGGGTACATCTGCTTCGGCGAGCAACACGTTCATGTGTCCCGGCATGCGACCCGCAACAGGGTGAATTCCAAAGTTGACCTCACAGCCATTCTTTTCTAGCAGCTCAGTCAGTTCTTTCACTACGTGTTGCGCCTGCGCTACCGCCATGCCGTAGCCAGGAATAATCGCCACATTGGTCGCCGCTTCGAGAACGTAATAGGCATCGTCTGCGGTGATGGGCTTAATCTCACCCTCAACCACAGTTTCCTCGTTAGAGACGCTGGCAAAACCAGAGAACAAGACATTGGACAGCGAGCGGTTCATCGCCTTGCACATGATCTGAGTCAAGATGATGCCCGACGCACCCACCAGAGATCCTGCCACGATGAGCGCGTTGTTATTAATCGCGAAGCCCGCCGCACAAGCCGCCAATCCTGAGTAGGAGTTCAGCAGCGAGATCACCACTGGCATATCGGCGCCGCCGATCGGGATAACCGCCATGATGCCAAAGAGCAAGGCCAAGCCGATCACCATGTACAGCCAGTTGGGATCCGTTGGGTTCAGGCAAAACATGACTGCGCCGCCTAAAATACCGATGACAACGAGAGAATTAACGATTTGCTGGCCAGAAAAAGTGATCGCACCACTGCCGATTTTCTCTGACAACTTGCCGTAGGCAATCAGCGATCCGGTCAGCGTGACACCACCGATCAAGATCGACAGCACAATGGTCACCAGCGTGACCGTGCCTGAATCAGGAGACAGCGCAGACCACCCCACCAGCAATGACGCAGCACCGCCGAGACCATTAAACAATGCCACCATCTCGGGCATCGAGGTCATGGCAACGGCGCGTGCCGCGACGGCACCAATGGCGCCGCCCACCAACATACCCGCTACGATCCAGGTGAAATCAACGATGCCTTGATCCAGCAAGGCCGCCACAATCGCCACCAGCATGCCAAGCGCAGAAAACATATTGCCGCGCCGAGCGGTTGCTGGCGAACCCAGCATTTTTAAGCCAAAAATGAAAAGGCCTGACGCGACGACGTATCCCAGTTGAGTAATTAATTCTGTCGACATGATCAGCCCTCCTTCTTCTTAAAGAAGCCCAGCATGCGGTCGGTCACTAAGTAACCGCCCACTACATTAATGCTGGCCAAGGTGACCGCACCGACGCCCAACCACATTGCCATGGTCTCACTACCAGTCCCCGCCAGGGAGATAGCGCCCACTACCGTAATGCCCGAGACGGCATTGGCGCCCGACATCAACGGCGTGTGCAATGTCGCTGGCACCTTATTAATCAGCTCGAAGCCGAGGAAGATCGACAACATCAAAATGAACAACAAATACTCTGCACCGGACATATCAGTTGCCCCCCTCAATAATATCTTTGATCGTCGGATGCACGACCGCACCACCATGCGTAATCACACAACCAGGAAGAATGTCGTTCTCTAGATCCAGAACAAACTGCTTGGTTTCAGTATCCCAAGTGTCTTCGACTAAGTTAAACAGGTTGCTGGCATACATCTGTGTGGCATCGCGCGGTGCAAGGTTGGCTAGATTCGCCGTACCCACGATAGTCACGCCGTTGAGATCGACCACTTCATCCGGTGCAGAGCCTTCCACGTTGCCGCCAGTTTCTGCGGCCATGTCGACAATGACAGAACCCGGCGCCATGCCTTCTACCATGTCCTGAGTGACCAACACCGGTGGTTTACGCCCAAAGACCTGCGCAGTAGTAATCACGACATCCGAGTCTGCAATAACGGCCTTCTGGGCCTGCTGCTGTATCGCGACCTGCTCAGGGGTGAGTTCTTTTGCGTAACCGTCTTGTGTCTGACCGGTGTCGCCAAGATCAATTTCGAGGAACTTAGCGCCCAATGATTGCACCTGCTCTGCCACGACAGGACGCGTATCAAACGCCGTGACGCGGGCGCCAAGTCGTTTAGCGGTTGCGATGGCCTGCAGCCCCGCCACACCGGCGCCGATAATAAAGACCTTGGCAGGCTTCAAAGTGCCCGCTGGTGTCATCATCATGGGCATAATGCGCGGCATGTAATTCGCTGCCAGCGTGACCGCGATATAACCTGCTAAGTTTGCCTGCGAACTCAAAGCGTCCATTTTTTGACTGCGGGTGGAACGCGGGATCATTTCCATACTGACCGCGGTGACGCCTTGGGCGGCAAACGCTTTAATCAGCTCTTTCTCATTGAAAGGGTCGAGGTAAGAAACATGTATACAGCCCGACTTCATTTGACCAATCTCTGCCAAATCTGGCTTGCGCAATCGGAGCAACATATCGGCGCTGGCGAACAGCGCAGCTCGATCGGCACCAATACTCGCCCCTGCGGCCTCATAGTCTGCGTTACTGAAGCCGGCGCCGGCGCCCGCTCCAGACTCCACCACCACATCAGCGCCTAAGCGCACTAACTTTTTAACGGTCTCGGGGGTCGCTGAGACGCGATTCTCACCCGGCTGGGTCTCACGGGGTATAACTAGTTGCATAGTGACGTTCGCCTGATTTTTTGGGGATCAAAATGGTCCCGGTTTTATTGAAAATGCAGTCGACTGATGATCAGGGTGTTCACTCCGCCGGCGCTGCAGATTTGATCAGCACCCCTCGCAACGAATGAGTGAAACAATCAGCCTGCGTTCAGCTTTATCAATGGGTTTAGCCAACGATGCCTCAGCCGCGTAAAACGCAACGGCGCATCCAATACCGCCAAACAAATACATTCTTCACCCTCGAGGGCGACGGGCGTGTGCTTATCCCACCCCTCTCGAATGATAAAATCGCCTGGGTGGTACTCGCCGCTCTCATCGGCAAACCCGCCACTCAACACCAGTGTCATTTCGCTGCCACCATGGGTGTGTTCAGGGATTTTTCCGCCCTCAGCAATCCGATAGAGCGC
>CAJQKG010000182.1 GCA_905478845.1 uncultured Luminiphilus sp. | reverse complement strand
AGTAGTTTCAAGTGGGCTGAAGACACCCTGCTTGATTGCCGGAAGAGACGGTGGAAACAGATAGGCTGGCTAGGGTGCAAAGCGACGCGCCACCGCCTACCCATTGACTGTTACCCTTTTCGAATGAGCCCATAAAACTCATATAAACGGGCTATACAAGACGATACAGTTACCACACCACTGGGACAAAGCCGTCACGTAACCTGGGAGGGCCGCCATGAAGGCACCCGCACAAGACATCGGCAATATGCCGCTAGCAGCGATCGACGTGAGCGATGCAACGCTATATCAACAAGACACATGGCGGCCCTATTTTGCGCGGCTTCGCGCCGAGGACCCGGTGCATTGGAGTGAAAACGACGCTTTCGGTGGGTTCTGGTCGGTCACTCGCTTTCAAGATATCACTGCCGTGGATGGCAATCATGAGGCGTTTTCCTCTGAGCCAGCCATCACCATCGGTGATTACGGCGATGATCTACCGGTAACACAATTCATTGCCATGGATCCGCCCATCCACGACGTACAGCGTGCCGCCGTGCAAGGGGTCGTGGCCCCCAAAAATCTCAGCGATCTGGAGAATCTGATCAGACAGCGCGTGGGCAGCATACTCGACGAACTGCCCGTCGGTGAGACCTTTAACTGGGTCGAGAAAGTCTCCATCAATCTCACCACTCAAATGCTGGCAACTATTTTTGACTTTCCCTTTGAGGATCGCCACAAGCTACCGTACTGGTCGGACATGGCAACCTCGCTACCCGAAATCGCGGGAAGTGATGGTGATGTCGACGAGCGCACTGCCGCGTTACAGGACTGCTTGGCTTACTTCACCGCACTCTGGCACCAACGAAAGCATAATTCGCCCGATACCATGGACCTGATCAGCCTTCTCGCTACTAACCCTAACACCCGCAATATGATTGAAGACCCTCTGGAGTATCTTGGCAACCTAGTACTCCTCATCGTCGGCGGCAATGACACGACCCGCAACTCCATCACTGGCGGTGTATTGGCGCTGAATCAAAACCCCGATGAGTTCGCAAAACTCAAAGCCAACCCCGAGCTGATTCCAAGCATGGTGTCAGAAGTCATTCGCTGGCAAACCCCGCTCATGCACATGCGCCGTGTCGCTACACGAGATGTTGAGCTCGGAGGTAAAATGATCCGCAAAGGTGAGAAAGTGGTGATGTGGTACCTCTCGGGTAATCATGATGACACCGCCATAGATCGGCCCGATCAGTTCATCATTGATCGCCCCAACCCGCGCTACCACCTATCCTTTGGTTTTGGCATTCATCGTTGCATGGGGAACCGTCTGGGTGAGATGCAGTTGCGTATTCTGTGGGAAGAAATCCTTCGGCGTTTTTCCCATGTCGAGGTGGTTGGCGAGCCGGAGCGAGTGCTCTCTAACTTTGTGCGGGGCTACTCGTCGCTGCCTGTTTTGCTGCATACCTGAGCGCTACTGGCACCTCAGCAGTGCTTGCTATGATTCATCGCTCAAGGCGGTGAGCTCAAACGTCCAGTGATAGGGCGCGGCCACCGTGCCTTTGATGAAGATGAAATCGCCATCTGTCGTCACCCAGAGGTGGTATACCGGATGATGGCTAGCGATCACCACATAGGCAAAGTGGTAACACTGAAAAGTACCGGCAGGCACTGTGACGGCCTCTTCCCCGAAGTATTCGATGGTCGTGGCCTCGGAGCAAACCAGTGACGGCCCTGTCGCACCTCGATGATCGAGCGATGTCAGTGGGTTATTGCGAAAAGTATGCTGCCGTGGCCCTAAGGACCGGTCGA
Organism: uncultured Luminiphilus sp.; assembly: GCA_905478845.1. Lineage (GTDB taxonomy): Bacteria > Pseudomonadota > Gammaproteobacteria > Pseudomonadales > Halieaceae > Luminiphilus. The sequence goes on along the minus strand of CAJQKG010000182.1, from coordinate 4,506 downwards.
ATCGTGCCACGAGCCACGCGTCAGAATTGAGAGCATGAGTGCCAAAACCGCGAATCGTCCGGTCGATAGTGGCTTGGCCCGATATTCGGCCTTGCTCGCTGGTCAACCCCTCATAGGTCATCTCATCGTCGGTGATGTGATACCACGTGCTGCCTTTAAAGACGCCGCCCTCTGTTAGCCTCACGAGACAATCTTGCGGATGGAAGGCCGCATCGACACGCTGTATGACGTCGCGAATGAGTGCCGGCTCGTCATCTAATTCGCAGTAAGCGCGCAAAACGCGATCACCGTTGCGATGTCTTGTCAGTGTAAAGTGCTCTCGGCCCCAAATACCCGCCGCAAACTCATCGTTGTCAATATAGTAAGTAACGGTGCCACGCCGAGTCAGGTGTTCGCGGGTTGCAGGGTGTTGCGGCTTGATCATGGCGTGGCTCGCTGTTCGATAATAACCATGGCAAAAACAGTCAGAGGTGTAAGCGCTTTAAAATCGAAATAGGCGCGCTCACCCAGTCTCGTGACCGCCTCCATAGCGCGCTTCAGCTTATTATCTCCATGACATGTTGGCTGAAGGGCGTCAGGCATCGCCACAACATGATCGCCGAGAAAATCGATGAGGCGATCACGACGCAACTAATCGACCAGTCAATCATTTCGGGGGCTTGGAAGACATAGTCCGTCAGGAGCGCGACAGCCGTGGGCCCCAATGAGAGACCCAGTAAGGAAATCGTGAGCAGATAGAGCGCCATCACCTGACCGCGTATTTGATTGGGCGTCGCGTTAATCACCGCGATCGATCCGGCCGCGGTGGTCATTGCGGGTCCCAGACTTGCCGGAATCATGCCCATCAGTGCCGCTTGACCAGTCTCTGCGAGAGGGAGATAGAGGACGCCCGGGAGGCAAATAGCGATGCTGATTAAGGCGACTTTAATCTCCGCGTTGTGTTGCCCGGCCTGATGGAGCTTGTCGATGAGGCTCCCCGCGACAAACACCCCCAGTGGACCGGTGAACAGAATGATCACGCCATACCCTAAACCAATTTCGCCCATACTCCAGCCATGCACCCGGGCAAAGCTGGTCGGAATCCACGAAAACAGGGCGTAGCCGACAATGGTATTGACCGACATACCCAGAAACAGCGGCACGTAGACCTGCTTTCTATCGAGCAGGTAGGCCAGCACCCCGGAAAAAGACAAATCCTGAGTCGTGGTGCTGGTCTCCTGTCGCCGAGGTTCTCGCACCGTCAGCATCAGTAAGATCACAGCGAGACCAGGAAGGGCGACCAGAAAAAAAACGTATTGCCACGCTGCAACACTGCCGATCATTGGCAGGATATGTCGCTCGCTGGTGCTCACGTAGGTGATGACCATACCGCCGAACACCATCGCAAAACCGGTTCCCAGTGACACTCCGGCGTTATAGGTCGCCAACGCTTTTCCTCGCGCACCCGGGGGAAAATAGTCGGCAATCATTGAGGTGGCACTGGGCGTCAGACTCGCTTCACCGACCCCCACTCCCATTCTTGCCAGAAACAGGTGCCAATAGCTGCCCGCAAGCCCACACCCTGCTGTCATGATGCTCCACAATGTGACACCGCCCACGATAATGTTGCGGCGCACAGTGTGGTCGGCTAGTCGTCCCAGTGGCACGGCCATAAACACGTAAAAAATTGAAAACGCCAACCCCATGAGCAGGCTCATCTGTGTGTCGGTCAGCAGTAGATCCTGCTGAATCGGTTCAACCATCAGTGCGAGGATCTGACGATCTAGAAACGATACGAGGTAGGCGAAAGTCAGCACGCCGACCACGTACCAGCGATAGAGAACACTGCCCTGCCTTTGTGCCTGCTCAGTCACGGTGATCGACGACTAGGCGCCATACTGATGCGGGCATGGAGTCTGAGTTTCATTAGCGGAAGTGGGGCATCACATCGGTCGCAAACAATTGAGCTTGCTCTACCATGGCGATCTGTCGCGCGCCATGGGGATGGGCGACCGGGGTGCCGCCCAGCTGGTAAATATGCTCAAGGCCCATATTGATCAGGGGCTCCAACCGCTCGATACATTTTTGCGGCGGGCCGCATATTGAAAACCAGTCGACAAAATCCTCATCAATTAACGCGAGATGTGACCCTTCTTCCTGAGCATGTCGCGCCATGTCATATTGTGATTGCAGGTGTTCGGCGATAGCACGGAGCCGGGGTGGCAGGTGCTCGGTGGGCGCATGCTTGAGCCCCGCAAAGTGCGCCACCATGCCCGCGATCAGTTTGCCCAGTGAGAGGGCGGTCTGCTCATTTTCATCACAGACCAAATTGATATAAGCGCCCAATTGAATGGAGTGGCGCGGCCGATTGATCTTTGCCAAATGCGTTTCTGCCGTATCGATCGCCCACTGGAGCCGCTCGGGCGCGCTACCCACTGCAAAGGAGATCCGGTCACCCACTTCGACCGCCATCTGGATCGTTTTCGGGCCGGTACAGGCAATATCGATTGGGACGGGATAGGTGCCATAGGAATCAAGCCAGCGAAGTTGGGAGGAGTGACCGTCCCGGTCAACCGGCTCACCGTTAAGATAAGCCCGGAGTCTTTCAATAAAGGTTCTCAGTTGTGCGGTAGAGGCATTGCCTTTGCCAATGTGTGCCAGGCTGGAATCGCCGCGCCCGATACCACACAGGGCCCGGCCACCCGTCTCGGCAGAGAGTGAGGCCAACGAGCTCGCGAGCACCGCCGGGTCTCTCGTGATGGGGTTCGTCACCCCGGTGCCGACGCTTAGGCTGCTCGTATTTGCTCCGGCGAGGTTGAGTTGCCCAATGGGATCCGGGGACAGGTTTTGTGTGTCCGGGCTCAAGAGGATGTCAAACCCTAACCCCTCTATCTTCTCAGCCAGCGCGGCGGTATTGCCCGGGCTGGGTTCCATCACAATCCCGAATTCCATCATAGCGAGGCCAGCTCTCCGAGAACACGTTGCACCGCTGTTAACTTATATACTTTTCCGCTGCCACGTCAATGTGAGCGGCGCGCAACTCCCCGTTAAGGCTGCTATTGGCTCTCTCGTTTGATTCAACCCAACAACCCCAAAAAAAAAGCCCAACACATGGCTGGGCTTATTGGGGTGAAGTGAGGCATTACTACCTCAGCTTACGTGGGCCAGAGAGGCCGGGGAAAAGCCCGAAAGAGGTCCATAAGAGTACCTAGGATGCCCAAGCCACTCCGGACAGTTTTCGGCTAGGAGCGCGCCTGTAGGTTATCAAGCAGAAGCTGCAAGGCATCAATGCTTCGCTTATCTTGCGCTGTTTGAAGGGCATCCTGAAGCACCTCTTGAATGTCCTCAGCATCGACAAGCTCCATATCCCAAGTGGGGAAAATACGCTCGCGAATCTCCTCATCGGTGCTTAATGTCACCATCATTTCATGGCGAACATCTGTTTCGATAAGCTTTACAAGACTCATGACCTCAGCCTTGGGGCCTTCAATCCATTGAAAAAAAACGCCACTCCCAAAAACCAACAGCCCAGTAATTCTCTGTGCTCGATTTCGCCGCCGTGAAGCCGCAATGATGTTATCGACATCGGCACTCCCGACGCCGTCTCTCACCTGACTGCAGTAGACAAAGTTAAAGAGTGGGGCGCCTCCTAAAGCGGCCCCCGGCTCATCATATTGAATAGGTATCGAGTGATTACTCATGGTTCTACAGTAACCTGCCAAGCCGAATAAGCATAGGCAAGATCCACTCGGACGCCCTTATTTGATTAAGTCCACTAGCCCCAAAAAAAGCCCAAAACGTGCAAATAGGGTCCGTACCTAACTAGGCAGACTAGTTGGACACGCGCGGAAAAGGCGGTGAATCCGAGCGCCCTCTGTAGTACACTAGCGCCATTGGTCACATGACGCTGCTCTATTACCCCAGTAATGACGGTTTTAATCTGAACTTAGAATTAGATTGAGTGGGGCAACAAGATGATCCGTCAGTGCTTCTTGCGTTTATCCAGCATTTCTCTTTTGTACACCCTGTTTGCTGTTGTGTTCAGCCTGCTTATTACGGTGGGCGCTCATCCGGTAGTAGCGGCTGATGGTGATTTAGACACCACCTTTGGCACAGGCGGCAAGGTGACCACGGCTATTGGTATTGATGACGCTGCTTCGTCCGTTGCCCTTCAGTCCGACGGTAAGATCGTAGCGGCGGGTTACAGTTTCATCGCCAGTTCATACAACTTTGCACTAGTGCGCTACGACGCCGACGGTACCCCAGACACCAGCTTTGGTACTGGCGGCCAGGTGACCACGGAAGTTGGTAGTGGTAATGACCGTGCTTTCTCCGTTGCCATCGATTCCGACGGTAAGATTGTGGTGGCGGGTTACAGTCGCGGTAGTACCGACGACGACTTTGCACTAGTGCGCTACGACGCCGACGGTGATTTAGACACCACCTTTGACGGTGACGGCAAGGTGACCACGGCTATTGGTAGTGGTTTTGACGTTGCTTACTCCGTTGCTATCCAGTCCGACGATA
>CAJQKG010000181.1 GCA_905478845.1 uncultured Luminiphilus sp. | reverse complement strand
ACCGGCACCATCACCGGCAGTATCACCGGCAGTATCACCGATACAATCATCGACACCCTCACCGATACACTCTTCCTCACAAGAGCTGCTTGACGAGGTACTGCTTCGGCGTGCGCGGCACGTGGTGACTGAGAATCAGCGCGTATTGGCCGCAGCGGAGGCGCTGAAAACCGCCAATTGGTCGACATTAGGGCAGCTATTATTCGAGAGTCATCAGTCTCTGCGGGATGACTACCAAGTGTCTTGTGAGGAGTTGGATGTATTGGTTGAGCTCGCGCAAGCACAAGACGCGGTGTTCGGGGCGAGAATGACCGGCGGTGGCTTTGGCGGCTGTGTCGTCGCGTTGGTCGATAGGGAGGCATTGTTGTCTGTGGCAACATCAATTTGTCAGGGTTATGCCCAACGGGTCGGTCTGTCGCCGCGGTGTTATCGGGTGAATCCTGCATCAGGTGCCGATGTCTGTGCGGTGCCGTCATGACCGCGTCATCGGCAGGCTCGCCACATCGACGCAAAAATGCATTGACCGGCGAGTGGGTCACGGTCTCGCCTCAGCGGACAAAACGCCCTTGGCAGGGGGATGAGGCCGAGGAAAGTGAGGCGACAGGCGTAACCTACGATCCTGACTGCTATCTTTGCCCGGGCAACACCCGAGCCAACGGTCACATCAACCCCGATTACTCAGGACCCTGGGCATTCGATAATGATTTTCCAGCCTTATCGAATGGGATTGGCCCTAATGAGATGGGCTCTAATGGCATGGGCCTCACTGAGATTGGCCCCGATGAGGTTGGGTTCGACCAGACTGGGTCTGCTGACGTCACCCCTGATGCTGTCGCTGAAGGGCAAAAGGCCGCAGCTGCGGAGAGCAGTCTGTTCTGCAGCGAACCGGTGTCGGGCCGCTGCAGAGTCTTGTGTTATAGCCCAGATCACAGCAAAACTTTGGCAAAAATGACCGAGGGCGAGCTGTCGGCGGTGGTACAGCTCTGGTCCGATGAAGTACGTCAGCTGCGCAAAAAACATCGGTGGGTGCAGGTATTTGAGAACAAAGGCGCCATGATGGGATGCTCAAATCCGCACCCTCATGGACAAATTTGGGCAGTCGATAGTCTGCCGACCGAGGCGGTCAAGGAATCGAAGATGCAGGCGGCGTGGTTCGAGGCGCAGGGGCGCGTTTTACTGGATCAGTATCGGAGCGACGAAGAGCACAGCGGCGAGCGGATGGTGGTGGCGACTCAGCACTGGAGTGCGGTGGTCCCCTATTGGGCCACTTGGCCTTTTGAGACGCTGCTGTTGCCCAGGCGTCATATTGATCATCTCGATGGGCTGACGGAGCAAGAGCAAACCGACTTAGCGCATATCTTGAAATCATTACTCGGCGCTTATGATCGACTGTTTGCGACGGCTTGTCCCTATACGATGGGGTGGCACGGGACGCCTGGCGCGGCGTCGTCACCCCATTGGCAATTGCACGCGCACATTTACCCGCCACTGTTGCGTTCCGCGACGATTCGCAAACATATGGTGGGATATGAAATGCTCAGCGAAGCGCAACGCGATCTGACGCCTGAGGTGGCGGCAGAGCAACTTCGTCTGGCGATATCGGCAGCGAATTGATGGAGGTTAGCAGCGTAAAATGAAAGTACTCGTGACAGGCGGTGCCGGTTACATCGGCAGCATTACGGCAGAGGTTTTGCTGGCAGAGGGCCATGAGGTTGTCGTCTTCGATAACCTTTCTCAAGGCCATCGAGCAGCAGTGCCGGATGACGCGGTATGGGTGCAGGGAGATCTCTCAGCGCCCTTGGCGATTCGACAGGTCATGAAGGCCCATCAGCCGGAGGCGGTGATGCACTTTGCCGCCAAATCGCTGGTGGGTGACTCTATGGTGAGGCCCTTTGCTTATTTGCGAGACAACGTCACCGAGGGGCTTAACTTGATTGAGGCCTGTGTCGAGAGTGGGGTACAGCGTTTTATTTTGTCGTCTACCGCTAATCTGTTCGGGGCACCCGGCAATGCGGCGATTGATGAGCAGACGCCGATTGAGCCGGGCAGCCCTTACGGCGAGTCAAAATGGACACTTGAGCGAGCGCTCGATTGGGTATCGCAAACACATGACATGCGTTATGCGAGTTTGCGCTACTTCAACGCAGCCGGCGCCAGTGCACTGCGCGGCGAGCATCATGTGCCCGAAACCCATCTGATTCCGCTGGTGTTGCAAGTTGCCGCGGGGCAACGAGACTGCATGACGGTGTTTGGCGACGACTACGACACCCCAGATGGCACCTGTATTCGCGATTATATTCACGTATTGGATCTGGCCGCGGCGCACCTATTGGCATTGGCTGCGATCGAAACCGATAACCGCACCTACCACCTGGGGAACGGTGGGGGATTCAGTGTGCGGCAGGTGATTGAGACAGCGCGTGCCGTGACGGGAAGGCGTATTCCCGAGGCAATCGGGCAGCGTCGCCCGGGCGATCCCCCTCGATTGGTGGCCAATAGCGATAAAATTCGGCGGGAATTGGGATGGCGGCCGCAATTTGATGGACTGGAACAGATTATTAGCAGTGCCTGGCAGTGGCATCAAGCCTTTCCAAATGGCTACGCGGAATGAGCGTCCTCGGCCTGAGGTGACAGGCCGCGCTGGGGTGGCAGCAGGAAGCGTCCCATCCCGCCTCGCCGAGCGCACCGACTCCGGGTGGCGTTTAGGCGGCGCTGGAAGTCTCGTGTGAGCGCTGACGGGTGTTCATCCCTCACCGCAGCCTAAAAGTGCGAGCACCCATCTGGGATTTACGATAATCTGCCGACCCTCGCGAAGGCGCTGTCGCTGAAACCCGATGTCAATCGTGGTGCGCTGCAGGCTAATAGCCACGCGTTAAGCAACCAGAATCCGATAGAGACAGAGAGAATTCCCCTATGTCCGCGACTGACAGTCTATTTGCATCCTTCGCACTGAAATCCTTACACACAGACAATCGCATTGTGATGGCGCCCATGACGCGAGGGCTGTCGCCCGATAATAAGCCCAGTGATGCCTCTGTGGATTACTATCGGCGTCGCGCGGCCGGCGGCGTTGGGTTGATTATTACTGAGGGCACCTGCCCCAATCACATTGCCGCGAGCGGTTACGAAAATGTGCCTTATTTCCACGGTGAAGACCGCCTTGCCGGCTGGCAAAAAGTGGTTGATGCAGTTCATGCAGAGGGCGGGAAAATAGCGCCACAGCTATGGCACTGCGGTGGTATGCGTAAGCGAGGCACGCTGCCTGAAGGGGATGTCGATGGGTATACGCCGTCGGGTATGAACGTCCCCGGAAAAGTCACGCGGCACGTGATGTCGCAGCAGGATATCGATGACGTGGTGCGCGCCTTTGCAGAGGGTGCACGAGATGCCCAACAGTTGGGTTTTGATGCCGTCGAGATTCACGGTGCACACGGTTATTTGCTGGATCAGTTTTTGTGGGAGGGGACGAATCAACGGACCGATCACTACGGCGGTTCGATGCAGGCCCGGGGCCGTTTTGTCGTCGAAATTATTGAGGCGTGCCGAGCGGCAGTCGGTCCTGATTTCCCTATTTTGTTGCGCTGGTCCCAATGGAAGCAGCAAGACTTCACGGCGCGTCTCGCCCCCACGCCACAATTGCTGGAGGCATTTCTTCAGCCATTGGTTGAGGCGGGTGTGGATGCCTTCCACTGCAGTCAGAGACGTTTCTGGGAGCCGGAGTTTGACGGGAGCGACCTGAATCTGGCCGGCTGGGTCAAGAAAATCACCGGCATGCCGACGATTACCGTTGGCAGTGTCAGTCTCGATCAAGATTTCATTTCTCAACCTGCTGAAGGCGACGACGCATCCAGCCAGCCAGCCTCTATTGACCGGCTGCTCGAAATGCTCGATCGCGGCGATTTCGATCTGGTGGCGGTCGGCCGTGCCTTGATTGCGAATCCAAACTGGCCAAAGATTGTCCGTTCAGGGGAGACCTCGGATCTCAGTGCTTTCAGCAAGGAACTGCTGGCAACGCTGGATTGACGCAACCCTCTGACGCATTTAAATTTACCGTGTCATTAATTTGTCATGGCGGTCTTTTAAGATGGCAAAAATGACATGCCACCACAGTGCATTGTTGCCGTGCTTCTCTTTCTCAGGAGACCTTTTATGAAGTATCTGTTCGCGTCCATTTTTGCTCGAAACGTTTTATCGAGAGCCATCACCACCACCGCCATCGCGGGTGCGATGACCATGGCCCCCAGTCTATATGCTCAAGAAACTTCTGCGATTGTGCGCGGCGCGGTCAGTACCAGTAGCGGAGAACCGCTGGCGGGGGCAACCGTCATGGTGACGAGTAACACAACCGGTGTGACCAAAACCGTGACCACAGACGCGGGAGGATTTTACTCGGTGAGGGGCTTGCCTGCGGGTGTGGCCTATGACATCGCCGTCGATG
>CAJQKG010000180.1 GCA_905478845.1 uncultured Luminiphilus sp. | reverse complement strand
TTGATCGGCGAGCACGTAAAACGCCCAAGTCAGCACGCTGGCAGTGGTTTCATGGCCCGCCAAAAAAAACACACCCAATTGATCAATCAATTCCTCGCGCGTAAACGGCTCACCAGTATCACGGTCATGAGCGGCGATCACACTACTGGCGATATCGTCAAAGCCGCTGGGATCGTCAAGGTGGGAATCGACCAATACACCAAGATGATGTCGAATACGCTCGCAGGCACCGAGCACTTCGGGAGGCTGCGGGAATTCACTCCAAGCCGGTTTGAAAATCAGGCGCAGCACGTCGACTTGAACCGCGGATTTTTCAAACAGGGTAAAATCTTCAAAGACATCAACCGCCACCCCCGACTGCAGTGGCGTCGAGAACACGGTTCGACAAATAATGTCGGCTGTCAGGTGACTCATGGCCAAGTCCAGCGAAAAGACCTCACCCGAGTCCGCCTTGTCGCGCAGCGACAACAAGTGCTCATCGACTGCGGCTTGCATCGCCGTGAAGGCGTGACTGATGCGCATATGAGAAAAAGCGGGGTCGATCATTGCACGCTGTCGCTTCCAGCGCTCTCCGTCAGTGACAAAAATACTGTCGCCAATCAAGTGCTCCAGCGCGCTCACCATCAAATCACTTTTCGGAAATACGCCTTGTGCATCGCGCATAATCTCGCGGACAGTATCGGGGTCATTGAACAACACGGTGGAGCGTCTCGAGTAACCAAGATTGCCCACATCAAAACGGTAGGCAGCAGCCGGCAGCAACTCAAGCAAATTACCATCACCCTTCCACAGTACACGCGCCAGCGCCACAACAGACCAGAGCGACAGGGGTTTGGGGGGTATATACAGATTATCTGTTGCCATCACACGCATCCCATTTTCTGCACACAGTATGGAGCGGGGGTGTAATGGTGTCGACCCACACCCTGTTTGAATGGCTTGTTGGATTACACATCCTAACCGGTGCCATTGGGCTGGTTGTCATTTGGATACCCATTGCAGGTCGCAAGGGGGGACAGCTACACCGCCGAGCGGGCAGATTATTTGTTCAGACAATGATCATGACGGGGTTTACCGCGGTCGCTATTAGCCTGACGACCCTCTCAGACCCAATCGGCACACATCCACATCTTGCCGATCATCCTGTCTTTGCCAATCCGCGAGCCATCACCAATATTTTTGGCTGGATGATGCTCTATCTCGCCACGTTAACGGTGAACCTTGCATGGCAAGGTTGGTTGAGTCTGCGCAACAAGCAGAATCATCTGGCCAATCGTGCCTGGCACAATCTACTCTCACAAGCACTATTAACCGTTGCATCTGCCAATTGTTTTGTCCGTGGCGCCACCGAGCCTGAACCCATGATGATGGGTATTGCGATGGTGGGTTTTGCGACGGTTGCGACCAACTTATGGTTTATTTATAAGCCTTATCCGTTGCCTACTGATCGCATTAAAGAGCATATTAAGTGCTTGGTCGGCGCTGGCATCTCTGTCTACACCGCGTTCTTTGCCTTTGGTGCAGTGCGTTTATTACCGGAACTCGCGTTGCAACCCGGACTTTGGGCGGTGCCATTAATCGTCGGCTTAGCGTTAATTATTTATCATCAGAGAACCGTCACACGACCTGCTTCTCGCAAATGGAAAGTGGTGTGACCCAGCGCCATGTGATCGTCATTGGGGCCGGTGCGGGGGGATTGTCAGCTAGCATCGACCTAGCGCGAGCCGGCGTGCGCGTCACCCTGCTCGAGCGCGCTGCCGCTCCCGGTGGGAAAATGCATACTCGAGAAGTCGATGACCTCAGCGTTGATGGCGGCCCCACGGTCCTCACCATGCGGTCGATTTTTGAACAGCTCTTCGAAGATGCCGGCACCTCCCTTAGTGATTACATCACGCTACTCGACAGTCCTGTCATTGCGCGTCACGCCTGGAGCGATGGCGGTCTGCTGGACTTGTTCCCAGACCGCGAACGATCCCGCCAGTCAATCGAACAGTTTGCAGGCCGCGATAACGCAGCCGGCTTCGATCGCTTCTATTCGCAGAGTGAAAAGATACACAGGGCGCTGTCCTCCACTTTCATGGCGGCCACTAAGCCCAATCCGCTGACACTGGTTGGCAGAGTGTTACGTCAGCATCCCCTCAGCTCGTTACTCGCAGCACGGCCATCACCCGATCTATGGCGCGCACTGGGTGGCTTTTTTTCAGACGAACGACTGCAACAATTATTTGCGCGCTACGCGACCTACGTGGGGTCTTCGCCACTCAGCACACCCGCCACCTTAATGCTGATTGCGCACGTCGAGTTAGACGGCGTTTGGTTAGTCGATGGCGGCATGCACCGGCTTGCAGCGGCAATGGCTAAACTGGGACAGCAACTGGGCATAGACCTGCACCTCAACACCCACGTGAGTGACATCTTGGTAAAAAATGGAAAGGCAGTTGGCGTGCGCTTAGACGATGGCACTTCCCTGACAGCCGACGCGGTGGTCTTTAACGGCGACACGCAAGCCATCGCCACCGGCCAACTCGGGGAATCTGCCCGCTCTGCCGTGACACTGCGGCCAAGCCGTCAGCGCGCGCTCTCTGCCTTCACTTGGTGTATCAAGGGTCAAGCATCTGGCTTCGACCTCGACCACCATAATGTCTTTTTCGAGTCGAATTATCCCAGTGAATTCAATACTATTTTTGAAAAACATCACGTTCCCACGAAACCGACCGTTTATGTGTGCGCACAAGATCGTGGCCCTACTGGAAAACGAAATAACGCGGAACGGTTACTGATGTTGGTTAATGCGCCTGCCAATGGGGATAACAAGACGTGGTCGACTGATGAGGTCAGCCACATCCGCGATAATGCCCTGGCTGTGCTAAACCGCTGTGGATTAACGCTACGCTTTCACGACGACGACTGCGTTGCCACGACCCCAACCGATTGGCACAGTCGCTTTCCCGGGAGTGGCGGCTCGCTCTATGGCGGCGCGTCACACGGCCTTTGGTCTAGCTTTACCCGGTCCGGTGCTCGCAGTCGTCTAAAAGGACTCTATCTATCGGGCGGCAGCGTGCATCCTGGCCCTGGCGTGCCAATGGCCACGCTGTCAGGCAGACTGGCGGCGCGCACCCTGCTCAGCGACATCATCTGAGGGCGTCGCTGCTTGGACCGATAGGGCCCAAAAATCATCCAGTGCTGAAATCGTGTCGAGAGGTAATTCCCAATGGGGCAAACCCATGCTGGGAACAAGGCGTTTGATGGTCCATTGACCGTTGGCATCGTTCAATTCGGGGACACGTTCAAAGCCAATATTAGGATCGTCGTCGTAGAGCACCAAGCACGGCAGTGTGAGCCGGCTATACAAACGCGACATCGCCTGATCTGTGAACAGATTAAAAGTCAGAAACTTGAGGGGGACGCGATGCGCGCCGGGTTGCCGAGCCGTCTCCCACGCATACTGCACTAGATATTCAGGCGTTTGACCAACAAACGCTTTATTCAAGAACCAGCGGATACTCGCTTTGGTGGTCAAGGCACGAAATAACGGCTGCCCTACCCAAGGTGAATTCAGCAGGCGGTCAAGTCGAGACCCGTTCGGCAGCGAGGGGGGACTCGCCGTTCCCATCCCGGTAGGCGAAATCAATGTCAGACTGCGTATCCGAGTGCCTTGCTCCAAAATGGCGCGGGCCACAAACTCCCCGGTCAACGACAGCGCGACCACGTCAGGGGGACTTTTAAAGTCTTTCAGCCACTCCGCGATCCACCGCGCATACTGGACGCTGGAGTACGATACCGCTGGACGATCAGAGAGGCCAAAACCGGGTAAATCGGGCGCCATCACCGGTCGCTTATCGCGGTAGTGCTCAAATAAAGGGCGAATTTCCATCGCACTCGGGGCCGCGTTAATACTGTGCAACAGCACCAGTGGAGTGCCTTCTGAGACCTCTCCTTGGTACCCGCGCAGCGTCACGTTTCCATCGAGCGAAACAGCGAACTGTTCCGCATCCAAAGCAGGCGTCAGGGGCTTGGCCATGATATAACCATCAATGACAATTGACAGTCTAATAGTATAAATTGCGGGACACTCGCCCGGATAGCTTCTTTTTCACATTTCTGGCATCGGGGCTTAAAATAGCGCTGACGCCGTAGTCACTGAGGACACACATGAGCACCGCGTATCCATTTACCGCTATCGTCGGTCAAGATGATATGAAACGGGCACTGACGATTGCCGCCGTTGACCCCGGTATCGGCGGGGTTTTGGTTCTCGGCGAGCGGGGCACGGGCAAGTCCACCACCATTCGTGCTCTCGCGGCCCTGCTGCCCAAAATCGATGTTGTCAAAAGCTGCCCCTATCAATGCGATCCGCATCACGCTCTGCCGGGGCTCTGTGACTTATGCGGCAAATCCTCGGCTGCCCCTGCAAAGACAGCCATGACGATACCTGTTGTCGATTTGCCCTTGGGCTCGACAGAAGATCGCGTGGTCGGCGCACTCGATATTGAGCGCGCACTCGTAAACGGTGAAAAAGCGTTTCAGCCGGGGCTACTGGCGCAAGCTAACCGAGGCTTTCTCTATGTTGACGAAGTGAACTTACTCGAGGATCACATTGTCGACGCGCTGCTCGATGTCGCCGCATCGGGAGAAAATGTGGTTGAGCGTGAAGGGCTCAGCATACGACACCCCGCAAAGTTTGTTTTAGTGGGCAGCGGCAACCCCGAGGAAGGTGAACTGCGACCCCAACTCCAAGACCGTTTTGGTTTATCCGTTGATGTCCGAACCCCTTCGGATGTCCCGACTCGAGTCGAAATTATTCGCGCGAGAGAAGCGTTCGATAAAGATCGCAGTGCTTTTCGCAAGCGATGGGCGCGCAAAGAGAGCACCCTACGACGACGCATACAGCGGGCTCGGGAAGCGCTCGATAGCATCGACACGCCCGCCAATTTGCTAGAAACTGCGGCCAAGTTATGTCTGGCTCTAGGCACTGACGGATTGCGAGGAGAGTTAACATTAGTGCGTAGCGCACGCGCCTTGGCCGCACTCAACAGCGACCCGATAGCCACACTGGAGCACCTCAAAGCCATCGCCCCTTCTGTGCTCCGACATCGGCTACGGCGTGATCCTCTTGATGAATCCAGCGCCGATATTCGAGTAGAACGTGTGATTTCGCAGCTTTTCAACGACTGTGACGACTGACACACCGTCTCTTTGGGCGGATGCAGAATGGGCTGCCGCACTGGTAAACCTGATCGGAGATCGTGTCGGCGGCGTGCATCTGCGCGCCTCTCCAGGGCCGGTCAGGGATTATTGGTTAGACCGAGTCGAGAGTTTCTCCGAGCAATCACACCTGAGAAAAATCCCCGCGAATATTCCAGAGGCTCGGTTACTGGGCGGCATTGATCTCGCTGCCACGCTGCAGCAAGGCAAGCCGATCGCCGAGACCGGCATGCTGGGAGAGTGTCATGAGCGCATTGTCATCGCCGCCATGGCCGAGCGTCTTCCCAGGAATACGGTTCATCACCTTTGCGTTGCATTAGATGATGGCCAATTGTCGATCGCTCGCGACGGCATCGATACGCAGACTGCCGCACGCATTACATTGATTGCAGCAGACGAAGGAACAGAAGAAGAATTCATCCATGGTGCACTGTCTGATCGCTTGGGGATCACGGTCAATCTGCAACCTATCGGCATCCATGGCGTAGACGATGATATTTTTGATCGAGGTCAGATTGAACGCGCTCGGGCATGCTTAGACGAGGTCATGCTGACAGAGGAGCATCGCATCGCCATCGCGACCTTGAGCCTCACCTTGGGCATTGACTCTCCACGGGCTGCACTGGCCGCCGTCCAAGTCGCCCGTGGCGCTGCAGCGCTCGCTGGACGCCGCGCGGTAGACGACAGTGACATTGCCTGCGCGCTTCGCCTATGCCTGATTCCCAAAGCAGCACAGCTTCCCGATATGGCTGAACCTGCACCCGAACCAGAACCGCAACCTGAACCTGAAGTGGATCAACCAGAAGAACCGGAACCACCCCAAACGACAGAGCAGATGCCGTCAGACGAGGATCGCTTGCTTGAGGCCGCACTCGCGCAACTGCCGGAAGGGTTATTACAGCAGCTACAAACACGCGCGGCCAAAGTGCGCCAGAGCAGTGCCGGTTCGTCAGGAGCCCAGCATCGGCACCAGCAACGCGGGCGGCCAACTGGCGTCTTTCGTGGTGATCATCGCCGCGGTGGGCGGGTCAATATTCTTGCGACACTCCGTGCCGCTGCGCCCTGGCAACCCCTGCGTCGGCGCGAACGCGGCGACGCGCTGCGAAAGCTGGAAATACGCCGAGAAGATATTCATCTGACGCGCTATCAACAACGCCGCGAATCGCTGACATTGTTCGTGGTTGACGCCTCAGGTTCTGC
>CAJQKG010000179.1 GCA_905478845.1 uncultured Luminiphilus sp. | reverse complement strand
GACGATGACCCCGTCATTTTCTGTGAACACAAAGCGCTCTACATGGACGAATGTGAAGTCCCTGAGGGGGAGTACCTGATTCCCTTTGGTCAGGCGCGCACCGTGGTCGCCGGATCAGATATTACGATCGTGGCGATGTCACGCATGGTCGTGATTGCAGAGCAGGCGGCGGCGCAATTAAAGGAAAAGGGCATCAGTGCGGAAGTCATCGACTTGCGGACGCTGTCTCCACTTGATGAGGGCGCGGTACTTGAGAGTCTCGCAAAAACGGGACGCCTCGTGGTGGTCGATGAATCAAACCCTTATTGTAGTATGGCGTCAGAAATTGCAGGGCTGGCCGTCGAGCGTGGATTTGATACGTTGGATGCGCCCGTTAAGCGGGTGACGGCGCCTCACACACCGGTGCCGGCCACACCTTGTTTGGAAACAGAATATGTGCCGAATGCGGCCAAAGTGATCGCAGCGGTGGAGGAGACATTGGCCTACTGATGTAGCGCATTATGTGTTTATTGATTCATGTAACTGGGGGAACATGATGGCAGTTCAAAAACCGAGTCGTTTGGCATGGTTGGGCATGTTGGCGTGCCTATTGGCGCAACCGAGTCTCGCTGCAACTGAGGCGCCGATCGATGGCATGGCGCTCTATCAAAAGCACTGTGCTGCGTGTCACGAGGGTAAGGTCCCGCGGGCACCGCATATGATTACCTTCTCTACTATTGGGGCAGAGGCGGTCTTGACCGCGATGAACGAGGGCGTGATGCGATCTCAGGCGTCAGCCTTGTCTGCTACTGAGCGCGAAGTGTTGGCCGGTTTTCTCGCCGGAGAAGCGGTGGCTCCCCCGGAGCCTATAATGGCCTGTGCTCAGCCTATGGCGCCGCTTGCGCGAGATGACAAATCAGCCATGAAAGGTTGGGGTGGCGATGCTCGGAATCAGCGTCATGCCCCTGAATATTCCACTGGGCTCACTCGCGATAATGTGGGCACGCTTGCCTTGAAGTGGGTTTTTGCTTATCCCAGAGCACTTCGCGCTCGCTCGCAGCCTCTGGTCCACGATGGCGTGGTTTTTGTCGGTTCCCAGTCGGGCGACATTTATGCCCTCGACCTTGAGACCGGTTGTGCGCATTGGACTTACTCTGCTGGTGCCGAGGTCAGGAGTAGCTTGTCTTTGGGGCATGTTCCCGGACGGCCGAATCCGGTGCTTTATATGGGTGATTTCAGCGCGACCGTTCACGCGGTCGATGCGCTAGACGGGTCGTTGATATGGCGCACCGCGGTCGGCGATCACCCTGATGCCACCATTACTGGCTCACCCAAGTTGCATGAGGGAAACCTGTACGTGCCGATTTCTTCTTCTGAATGGGCGACCGCTGCTGATCCGGGATATGCCTGCTGCACTTTTCAGGGGGGCGTAGTGGCTGTGGATGCGGCTTCGGGGGCGCTTGAGTGGCGCAATCATGTTATCGACGAAGCTGCTGTAGAAACGAGTGAGAAGAATCCTTTTGGCGTGGCGCGAAAAGGCCCTGCCGGCGCGCCGGTATGGAACAGCCCGACGATTGATGCCGACCGAGGCGTGCTCTACGTCGGGACTGGGGAGGGCTATACCTCGCCTGCGGCCGATACGAGCGACGCAGTCGTGGCGTTTGCTCTGGAGACGGGTGAACGGCGGTGGGCGAAGCAGCTTTTGGGCGGCGATGCCTGGAACATGGCGTGCTTCATCGGTGAGGCGGCCAACTGTCCTGAGGAAGACGGCCCTGATCTGGACATCGGCGCGTCTACCATTTTATGGTCAGACGGCGATCGCGATTATTTGCTGGTGGGTCAGAAGAGCGGTGACGTTTACGCGCTGGATCCCGATGAGGACGGTGCGGTGTTATGGCACAACAAGGTGGGTCGAGGCGGCTTCCTTGGCGGCGTCCATTGGGGTATGTCGGCTGATACAGAAACACTCTTCGTGCCTATCGCCGACACCACTATCACAGGGCGGTTCACGGGGGAGGTCTCTCCCGGAATCCATGCGCTAGACCCAACCTCGGGTGATCGAAAGTGGTATACGCCCAGCACCGTTGACTGCGAGGGCAAGTCACCGGTTCCCATCTGTGATCAAGGGATGTCTGCCGCGATCACTAGCACTGACGGGTTAGTCTTTGCGGGAAGTCTAGACGGTAATCTCAATGTTTACGACAGCGTCTCGGGGGAGATCATCTGGTCGTTCGATACTTTTGGTGAATTTGAGTCGGTGTCAGGCGATATGGCGCTCGGTGGTTCGATCGAATCTGATGGGCCGGTGCTTTACGAAGGGCACGTGCTGGTGAATTCAGGTTACCAGTTTGGCGCGCGCATGCCTGGCAATGCCTTAATGGTCTTTTCCGTATCGCCTGCCGCTACGTTGGCAAAAGGGCAGAATAATGAGTGAGGGACTGGACGCCGTGACGATACCGAAGTGGGGTATCGAGATGACGCACGGCACGATCGTTGCCTGGCACAAAAAGGTGGGGGATACCGTCGCCGCGGGTGAAGACATTGTCGATATCGAAACGGACAAAATCGTCAACAGCTTTGAGGCCCGTACCTCCGGGACGCTGGTACGGATCTTGGCGGAGATTGGTGCGGAATTGCCGGTAGGGCAACTGATTGGTGTCATTGCGCCGGAGTCGGTGACTGAAGCGGCGGTAGATGCCTTCGTAGCCGCACAAGGTGCCGCGGTCGTCAAAACGGCTGAGGAGCCCGATGTGGCGGCGCTCCCCGAGACCTCGGTGGCGTCTTCCGGTACTGCCGTCAAAATCTCTCCAGCATTACGCCGCAAGCTCGAGCGCGCGGGTCTCAGTGCGGAACAGGTGACCGGGACCGGGCCCGGTGGCCGGATTGTCAAAGAAGATGTCGACCGCGCGCTCGCAAACCCCAGCGCCGCTTCAGAAACGCAGGCTGCGGGTAAGCCGCTATCTGCGCAACAGGCGACTGTGGCGCGAAAGCTCTCTAACGCACAATCCACAGTGCCCCTTTATCATGTTTCCCTCGATGTGGATGTGGAGGCTGCCATGGCGTCGCTAGCAGCGGCGCCAGAAGACGCGGCGGGTACGATCAACGATCTGATTATTGTGGCGGTACAGCATGCGCTGGTCGGTCAGCCCGAGCTGAACAAAACCTTTGACGGCGACCGTATCACCTCGATAACCGGACAGCCGGTAGGCTTGGCCGTCGCAACTGAGAATCACGTTGTGTTTGCACCGGTCGTGCAGGCAACGGTGGAGACACCTTTTGCTGAATTGGTGGCTCAAACTCGTGATCTGATTGGGCGCACACGAGCTGGCCAGATACGTGCGGAGGATGCCGTTCCCGCTGCGATCACGATCAGCAATCTGGGTATGTATGGCGTCAGCGCCTTCACTGCGATGGTGACGCCCCCTCAAGT
>CAJQKG010000178.1 GCA_905478845.1 uncultured Luminiphilus sp. | reverse complement strand
CTCACATTGTGGTTTGCCAGCACATGAGTGATATCAGACATGACCCCTGCGCAATCACTCGCGGTCAATCGAACGTACCATTCGCTCGCGATCTCATCCGCAGGCATCAACGTTTGTGATGTCAATTGCGCCATCGGCACACCCAGGGCCGGTCCATTCCCCGCAGGAGTCCTCGCAATGTCAGCGAGATCGGCGCACACCGCAGATGCAGTGGCAGCGCCGCCAGCACCCGGGCCCACTAATACCAACTCGCCGACGGCATCTCCTTTGATCATGATCGCATTGAGCACACCATCGACGTTTGCCAACTGCTTTTGCTCAGGAATCAGTGTGGGGTGCACGCGCATCTCGACACGATCGCCCTGCCGGCGCGCAATGCCCAGATGCTTCACGCGATAACCCATCGACGCCGCAAATTCGAGATCTTCAGGCGTGATCGCTTGAATGCCCTGCTTCACGGGCGCATCAACATCAAGCGGCAGTCCAAAGGCCAGTGAAGCCAGTATCACCAACTTGTGCGCCGCATCGGTTCCGTCCACGTCAAAAGTGGGATCCGCTTCGGCGTAACCCAAGGCTTGCGCCTCCGCTAAGACATCCTCGTAGGAACGCCCCTTCGTACTCATTTCAGTCAAGATGAAATTGCCGGTGCCGTTGATGATGCCCGCGACTTCTGACACCTCATTGGCCGCCATGGCTTCACGGAGCGTTTTAATGACCGGAATCCCAC
The DNA here is from genome assembly GCA_905478845.1 of uncultured Luminiphilus sp. GTDB lineage: Bacteria > Pseudomonadota > Gammaproteobacteria > Pseudomonadales > Halieaceae > Luminiphilus. Next base: position 5,941 of record CAJQKG010000178.1, on the reverse strand, counting down.
CCGCTACCGCGGCTTCAAAACGTAGCTGGACCCCCGCCTGCTCGGCGAGGTGGATTAATTCGTTGCCATGTTCGGCAATCAGGGCCTTATTGGCCGTCACCACATGCTTGCCTTGCTCAATGGCCAGCTTGATCAGGTCGCGGGCAACCGTCGTCCCTCCAATTAACTCGACCAGGACATCGACATCAGGATCGCGCGCCACCTCCATGACATCACGACTGACTCGCGCGGCGGCATAATCATGCTGCGGTATCTCTCTGCGCGCGCCAACGTGGGTTATCGACACGGTCTGTCCACAACGCGCCGCCAACGTAGCGCGCTGATCACGTAATATCTGCACCGTAGCGAGCCCCACAGTCCCGACACCACAGAGACCCACTCTCAGGTCCTCAGTACTCATGTCGAACCCCCTTCGGCCGTCTGAGGGGGACCCGCGCGTAACACGCGCTTAATACCTCGAACCGCTTGCCGCGTCCGGTGTTCGTTTTCGATCAAGCCAAAACGCACGAATCCCTCGCCATACTCGCCAAATCCAATTCCGGGCGATACCGCCACACCCCCTTGCTGCAGCAAGAGCTTACTGAACTCGACAGAACCCATGTGCCGGAACGCCTCAGGAATGGCCGCCCAAACAAACATAGTGGCTTTCGGTGGCACCACTGGCCAGCCTGCTTCATTCAGCCCCTGGCACAACACATCTCTGCGGCGCTGGTAGGTCGCACAGATGTCGCTGACACACTGCTGGTCACCCTCGAGGGCGGCAATGGCCGCTACCTGTACCGGTGTAAAAATGCCGTAGTCTAGATAAGACTTAATGCGGGTAAGCGCGGCGATTAATTCGGCGTTACCGCAGCAAAATCCCACACGCCAACCCGGCATGTTGTAACTCTTTGATAAGGTGAAAAACTCGACCGCAATGTCTCGTGCACCGGGCACTTGCAGAATGCTGGGCGCCTTGTAGCCATCAAAAACCAAATCCGCGTAGGCCAAATCATGCACCACCCAAATGGCATTCTGCCGCGCAATCTCTACAATCCGCTCAAAAAACGGTAACTCAACGCAATGCCCGGTTGGATTAGAGGGAAAATTGAGCACCAGCATTTTGGGTTTGGGATACGTGTTGCGGATGGCTTGCTCGAGCTCATCGATAAAGCCGGCTTCACTTTCCATCGGGACGTGACGCAGGTCAGCGCCCGAGATGACAAAGCCATAAGGATGTATCGGATAACTCGGGTTGGGGACCAAAATGGCATCGCCTACCCCAGTGGTCGCCAAAGCCAAATGCGCCAAGCCCTCTTTGGAGCCCAATGTGACGATCGCTTCTGTTTCAGGGTCGATGTCAACCGAATAACGCGTGGCGTACCAATCAGACATGGCCTTGCGCAATCTGGGTATCCCCTTAGATTGGGAATATCGATGCGTATCACCCCGAGACACCGTCTCACGGAGTTTTTCGACAATATGCTCAGGCGTCGGCTGATCCGGGTTGCCCATGCCGAAGTCAATAATATCTTCGCCACGCGCACGCGCCGCCTGCTTTAAGTCTCCAATGATATTAAAGACGTAAGGGGGTAAGCGCTCGATGCGTTGAAAGTGAGTGTCCACGGGAGTTAAGTCGCCTCGTCAGTTAGCGCTCAATCAAGGCCTAGTAGCGCAACCAGTGCTGCGGCGGGACGATAACCCGGTATCAGCTCCCCCGAACTCGTGACAATAGCGGGGGTACCGGAGACACCCATCTCTTTGCCCAGTTCATACTGCGCCGCGATGGGGTTGCCCTCACACATATTGACCGGCAGCTCGACACCGGCCTTGAGCTCCGTCAGCGCGGTTTGTTGATCATCGGCACACCATGCGGTGGCTAACTTCTCAGCACCCTCAGACTCAATGCCGCTGCGCGGAAAAGCGAGGTACCGGACTTCAACCCCTTGAGCGTTAAGCTGGTCCACCTCACGGTGCAGCTTCTGACAGTAGAAGCAGGTGACATCGGTAAACACAGTAATGTGCGCGCGTGACGGACCCTTTGGCGCGAACACCACCATGTCGTCAATCGACACCGTTGCCAACTGCTGCTGTCGTGCCTCGGCTCGTCGCGTCTCGGTCAGGTTGACCGCGCCCGATGCGTTCGCCTGATGGAGGTCACCATTGAGGAAAAAATAGGCGCCGTCATCGGTCGCGTAAATCAGCGGCCCATTCTCTATCTGGACTTCTGAAATACCGGGGGCCGGGCTCGGCCGAGCATACTCAATATCAATGGGCTGCCCTGCGAAGTCGCTCAGGGTTGTCGTCATTTGCTCACGCAGAGTCTGCGCTGAAACCACCACCGATGAGACCAACAACACGCTCGCAGACAGCAACGTCACCGCGACGCCAAAGTAGCCCATCAGGCCACGTCGTGCGCTCACTTTAGGGTTCGGATTCATCTTCCTGATGCCTCTCAAAATCAAAGCTGGTGAAATCTGCCACGATAGGCAGGGCCGCCGCTGACATCGCACTCTGATCGACTGAATGAACACGCCTGCGGTGGTGACTAGTGTAAGGGATAGACACCGGGGACGCGACTGCTGACCCCAGTGCAGGGTAACGCAGTTACTGCGTCACCATGAGGACTGACTCGGTCTTGCTCGCTGAGCAAAGCCTTAAGAAGAGAGCTTTTCTTTGATTCGCGCCGCTCTTCCAGAAAGTTCTCGCAGATAGTAAAGCTTTGCTTGGCGCACGTCGCCGCGACGCTTCACTGAAATACTGTCTACCAACGGGCTAAACGTTTGGAAAGTCCGCTCCACGCCGACGCCATGGGATATCTTTCGCACCGTAAACGCCGAATTTAATCCTCTATTGCGCTTCGCAATACAGACGCCCTCAAAGGCTTGAAGACGCTCACGATTGCCTTCTTTGACACGAACCTGAACCACCACAGTGTCGCCGGGTGAAAACTCGGGCAGTTCGCGCCCCATCTGCTCAGCGTCAAGCTCAGCAATAATCTTGTTGGTACTCATGATGCTCCTTCTCCCGTCGTCGCCCCTGCAGGCGGCCGATACTCTGTTTTTGCTTCGCTGATTCTCGCTACTGGGACCACACGACCCCGTCTCATACTGCGCTGGCGATCACCGCTGACCCGCCGCTTCACCGAGAGAGCGCACTCCTGATAGGAAGCTTCATCCCGCGAGCGCGCGATGATACCTGCTCAGATCAGGATTGTCTGCCCCTGTCAGCGGGTAAAAGATCCCATTTCTCCAGCAATATCCTATCTTCCGAGCTGACTGACTCCCAGGCGAGGAGATCGGGCCGTCGATCCAGTGTTCGCCGCAACGCTTGAGCACGGCGCCACTGAGCGATCGCACCATGATCGCCACTCAGTAACACCTCAGGCACCGCCTTGCCTTGATACGCCTCAGGCCGGGTATATTGAGGACAATCTAGCAAACCCTCGGTAAACGAGTCCTCGACAGCAGATTCCGGATGCCCGAGGACTCCCGGTAACCATCTCATCACGGCATCCATTAACAACATGGCGGGCAGTTCTCCGCCACTGACAACAAAGTCACCTATGGAGATCTCCAAATCGACTTCCTGCTCGATAAAGCGCTCATCCATCCCCTCATACCGACCGGCAATTAAAATGAGGCCCGTCTTCTCGGCGAGATGCTGTGCCAATGGTGCATCTAGTTTTTGACCCTGCGGCGTCAAAGCAATCACCGGCACATCGTCCTCAACCGACGCTTTCGCCTTTGCCAGCGCGGCCGATAAAATAGGGGCTGTCATCACCATGCCAGGGCCACCCCCATAGGGACGGTCATCAACGGTGCCGTGTCGATCGGTCGCCTCTTCGCGCGGGTCATGCAGCGTTAGCTGGCAACTGCCGTTTTGAAAGGCGCGTCCGGTAATACCCCATTGCTGGATTGCCGCGAACATTTCTGGAAACAAGGTCACGACAGCAAGACGGAAAAGCGGGTCGCGATCAGGCATCAATAAACCAACTGACCGCGATCGTTTTCTCCTGCAGGTCAACCTGCTTGATCACCTCATCGGGTAACCACGGTATCAGTCGCTCTCTATCGTCGATGCTGTCATCGCTAGGCGCCACCACCAACACGTCGTTGGCACCCGTCTCCAGTAAACGTTGCACGGTCCCCAACAGCAGTCTCGACTCACCGTCCTCGCACCAAACGTGCAATCCCTCGAGGTCTCGCCAGTAAAATTCGCCATCATCGGCCTGGGGAAACTGTGCCGTTGGCATCCGAATTTCGTTGCCTTTGAGCGCCTCGGCCGCCGTGCGGTCCTCGACTCCCGATAAGCGAGCCACGTAGCCTTTGCCCTGACGTTGGAGCACTTCTATTGTGACGGATCGCACCGCCGGAGCGGCAGCGACAGATGATTTGTGCAAGGTAAGCGGGGAGAGGTGTGTGAGCGCGCTAGGATCCTCAAGATTGACCCACAAGCGCACCCAACCTTTAATGCCATAGGCCCCCAGCACAGTGGCAAGTGTGAGGACTTCCTCAGCGGGGGTTATGGACGTTGACATCCGGCTCGGCGAACCATCTGCCACAACTGATCAAGCGGCGGCAGCTTCCGCGCCAGCTTGATACTCTTTGATTAACTTTTTGACTCGAGGAGAGAGTTGAGCGCCTTTAGCCACCCAGCCCTCTACCTTTTCAACGTCAATGCGCAAGCGCTCTTCCTGACCCCGTGCAACTGGGTTAAAAAACCCCAAACGGTCAATAAAGCTGCCATCTCTTGCCTCGCGACGATCCGCCACGGTGACGTGATAAAAGGGCCGCTTTTTAGATCCGCCCCGCGATAATCGGATGATTACCATAATGTCGTGTCCTCACATAAGCACCCGGTTAGGGGCGCCTTACTTCAAAAAAGAGCGCGGAGAATACAGTAAACCACGATAAGTGGAAAGGCCCTGCACACCCCCTTTTTACCGCCCACTAACGGGGAAAACCCGGTGGCAGACCGCCGCCCGGCCCGCCTGTCATGCCGCCCATGCCCCGCATCATGCGTTGCATGCCGCCCCCTTTCATCTTTTTCATCATCTTTTGCATTTGTTTATGCTGCTTCAGCAAACGATTTAAGTCCTGAATGACCGTCCCAGATCCGCCGGTAATACGACGCTTACGGGAACCCGAGATTAAGTCGGGGTTGCGTCGCTCCCGCGGCGTCATCGAGTTGATCATGGCTTCCATGCGAACAAATTGCTGGGTATCGAGGTTCTGTGCGGCTTGCGCCATCCCCCCCATACCGGGCATTTTATCGAGCATGGCTCCCATACCACCGAGATTCTTCATCTGCTGCAACTGCTCACGGAAGTCCTCGAGATCAAAGCGCCCCCCCTTCTGGACCTTCTTCGCCAACTTATTTGCTTTGGTTTGATCAACCTTGCGCTCGACATCTTCAATAAGCGACAACATGTCACCCATACCCAAAATGCGCGAGGCCAATCGATCGGGATGAAAAGGGTCGAGTGCATCCGTCTTCTCACCCACACCCAAAAATTTGATCGGTCGCTCGGTAATTGTGCGTACGGATAGCGCCGCCCCCCCCCGAGTGTCTGCGTCGACTTTAGTTAGGATAATGCCGGTCAAGGGTAGGACCTTACCGAATGCCTTGGCCGTATTCGCCGCATCCTGGCCTGTCATGGCGTCGACGACGAATAGGGTTTCAATGGGCTCAACCGCTTCGTGTAACGCGCTGATTTCGGCCATCATCGCGTCGTCGATGGCGAGACGACCCGCGGTATCGACCAGTAATACATCCGAAAAAGCGACGCGTGCATCGGCAATGGCGCGGCGGACGATATCGACCGGCATTTCATTCGCGTCGCTGGGTTCAAAACGCGCACCGACTTCAGCCGCTAAAGTCTCAAGCTGCTTAATCGCGGCGGGGCGGTAGACATCGGCACTCACGACCGACACCTTTTTCTTTTCTCTCTCAATCAAAT
>CAJQKG010000177.1 GCA_905478845.1 uncultured Luminiphilus sp. | reverse complement strand
CGATAGCCACGTTTGATGGCCACGCTTGATGGCCACGTTCGATGGCCACGTTCGATGGCCACGTTCGATAGCCACGTTTGATAGCCACGTTCGATAGCCACGTTCGATGGCCGCGTTCGATGGCCACGTTCGCTTGTCATGTTGAATTGGGCTAAATGGCCGCTAAAAGCGTAACCACTACACCATTGTGTCACTGGCCTGATTTTCCTGGCTCGCCACGGCGGCGTGATTAACAAAGAGCCACAGAGATGAAAAAGATCACAGAGGCACCATTGCTAATTGCCACCCTCGGAATCATGTTGTTCTCAATGATGGATGCGGTGATGAAGGGGCAGGCCGTTGCCATGGGCACCTATAATGCGATGTTTTGGCGGATGTTGATGGGGGCAATCTGCGTCTCCTTACTGTATTTGCCCACTCGGCCGGTAGCGGCGTCTGGTCGCGTACTCAAAGTACACATTATTCGCGCGACATTGACCGCGGTGATGGCGTATTTGTTTTTCTATGGCCTGACCCGCATCCCCTTGGCGCAAGCGATCGGGCTGTCCTTCATCGCCCCTATTATCACGCTCTTTCTCGCCGTCCCGCTACTGGGCGAGCGGATTGGTGCCAACGCCAAACTCGCCGCCGCGTTGGGGTTTGGTGGTGTGATCGTTGTCGTGGGCGGGGAGCTTTTATCAGTCGGGCCTGACGGTGATTTGCTTGGCATGGGCGCCGTGCTCTTGTCGGCAGTGATGTACGCCTTCAATCTTATTCTGCAGCGGATGCAGGCACTCATCGCGAAGCCACTCGAAATCGCTTTTTATCAAAACATCATCGTCTTCGTGATTTTATTATTGGCCGCACCGTTTGCCGCGTCGTTACCCGACAATGGGATGCAATGGGCGGGCGCTGCATTAGCGGCGGCATTAGCCATCGGCTCTTTGATGCTCATGGCAGCGGCTTATCGTCAGGCAGAGGCGCAGCGATTGGTGAGCATTGAGTACACGGCTTTCATCTGGGCGGCGATGTTAGGCTGGTTTTTCTTTGCCGAGGCCGTCACTGCTCGCACGCTGCTAGGGACAGGCCTCATTGTATTGGGGTGTTTTGTGAGCGCTCGCGGCGGAACCCGGTAGACGACGGCTTACTGAGCGCCGCAGCGCGGAGTGATTTAACGCGCTTGCTGCTTGGCCAGCATAAAGTCGTTGTGGGGAAGATAGAGTAAATCGGCCACTTTACGGATCAGGTGCTCTTCATAACGACTCAGTGCTTCATCTGCTAATGCGACACGCCACATCATCGTCAGCAGCTGTCGTTTTTGCTCGACGGTAGCGATCTCGTTAATAGTGCGGGTGAATTCGAAGAGGCAGGTCGCCGCATCCACGTTTTCAGCGGCCTCTTCTGTGACAGTGGCCACGTCCTCTTCGCTGAGTGCAAAGTTCTCGGTAAGCAGTAAGTGGATCGCCTCGCGCTCGGTCTCGTCGATGGTGAAATCGGATCGTGCCACCTCGAACATGAGCGCTGCACAAGAGAGCTCTAATGCGCGGAGCGGTGTCGTGTCATTCGTAGGTTTGGCTCCGGAAAAGAGCGCTGTCAGTTTAGTCAGTAACATGAACAGTCAATATCCAAGGTGTCAGCGAGCTAGCCATTACAGTGGGTCATTAAGGTTAGCCATTGAGGTTTGTCATTCAAGTACGTCTGATAGTGACGCTTAATGGCCGCGTCTGCTGATGGCGAACCACGTTATGACGGCGATTAAAAAGATAACACATTCGACCACCACTTCAGGTGTCGTGACAGCACCGCCATGCAGTGTGGCAGAGAGGATGCGGCCCGGTGCGACTAAGCCAACCAAGCCTCCCCCGATCAGGACGAATACTGCACGCTGCCTGACTGCGCCCCAGAGCATGAGCATTCCGACACCAATGAAAAAGGCGCCGGAGTCTCCAATTTGGGCGGTTCGACCAGTGCCGTCGAGCAGGCTGGCACCCAATAGGCCGGCTGCTGTTTCAGGTTGATACCACCAGGTCGCACCGATGAGCAGCGCGCCCAAACCTGCTAAGCCAGTGAGCGTTCTCAGTAAAGTCAGCATGTGATCGTCCTATTACATAAGTGGTAAATCAGGCTGCATCCGATAACGGTGCCCTAGCCGATGATTGACACTCATCATAGCCTATAAATCTAGCCTCTTGCTCCACAGGTCGACGATTGAGGCGATGACCGTCGATGAGCCACAGGCGTCGCGCTCAGCGTCCTAATTTATCCGCCAGACTATAAAAAAGCATCCCGGCGACTAATCCTGGCCAACGCAGCAGTGTGCCGCCCGGGAAACGGTGAGTGGGGACTGCTGACATCACGTCAAACCGCGTGGTATTGCCATCAATTGCCTCTGCCAGTAGGCACCCCGCCATCGTAGCGGTCGGCACACCGTGACCGGAGAATCCTTGGGCATACCACAGATGCGCTCCAATGCGACCGAAATCAGGCATGCGATTCAGTGTGATGCCCACCGCACCACCCCAGCCGTAATCAATTTTGATATCGCGTAGTTCCGGATAGATTTTAAGCAGATGGGGGCGAACAAACGATTTGATATCGGCGGGAAATCGACTCGAATAATTTTCACCGCCACCAAATAGTAAACGACCATCCGCTGACAACTTCCAGTAATTGATCACGAACAAGGTATCGGACATGGACACATTATCGCGGTTGATGCGTGACAGCAGTTCAGCTGGCAGCGGCTCGGTCGCGATGACAAAATTGTTGATCGGCATGATATTGCCAGCGAGCCGTGGTGCGATAGTGCCGAGGTAGGCATTGCAGCCCAGCACGACCTGTTTGGCACGCACACAGCCTTGGTCTGTTTTGACGGTACCCGAACGACCGTTTGGGAGCGGCTGGCCCCGCGTCCCCTCGTAGATTCGCACACCCAATTTGGAGGCCGCGCGTGCCAACCCCAGCGCATACTTCAAAGGGTGCAGGTGCCGACAGCCGGTATCGAGCAGAGCGCCGTGGACACCTTGTGCACTGGTGAGTGCCGCCGTCTCTTCTGGCGATAAATACGTAAGGCCCTCATAGCCATAGACGGTTTCGAGATGTTCTCGCTCTGCTTGTAAGTCCTGTGCGTGGCTAGGTTTGGCCGCGAGGTGGAGGTTGCCAACACCGAGTTCGCAGTCAATGTCATATTCATCGATCAGTTCGCACACCCGATCTACTGCCTCAAGACTTAATTGCCAAAGCGCTTTAGCGGCATCGAGTCCCACCCACTGCTCGATGCGCTCCTGATCGGCACGTTGACCGGTCCCCACATGCCCGCCATTGCGGCCTGAGGCTCCCCAGCCGATGCGCTCAGCCTCAAGCAGCACCACCTCATAGCCGCGCTTGCGCAGGTGTATGGCGGTGGATAGGCCCGTATAGCCGCCGCCGATCACACAGACGTCGGTGTCAACATCGCCCTCAAGCGGAGCAAACGGCGCCAGTAAGGGTGCTGAATGGGCGTACCAGCTGGGAGGGTATTCGGCGGGCAGGGGTTGTGAAAGCTTGCGCATCATGGGTGGCATTATGCCTCTTGCCGGCATGACGGCGCCATCCGATACTAGGTCCTTGTTTTTTTGTCCGCGGGGCTTTATGAGTCAACCGAACCAAGATATCGATTCCAATACGGCTGGAGCGTACGCCCCAGACGGTAATTTTGATGCTTCTCAAGTACCGCCAGCCGATATGGCCACGATCGAAGCGTGGATCAAAGAGCACAATATTTCTGAGGTGGAATGCCTCGTACCGGACATGACCGGCAACGCGCGCGGTAAATTTATTCCGGCGCATCAGTTTATTGCTAACCGAGAAATCAAGTTGCCCGAATCGATTATGGTGCAGACGGTGACGGGCGAGTACACCGACGACCACTGGGACTTTGTCGAGCCGACCGATACCGATATGTTGCTGCGTCCCGATGCGAGCACGTTGCGCATGGTGCCTTGGGGTCGCGAGCCCACGGCGCAGGTGATTGCAGACTGCTATAAAACCGATGGTGAACCACACCCCTTATCCACCAGAAACGTACTGCGCTATGTGCTCGGTCTCTACGAAGAAGCGGGATTAAAGCCAGTCGTCGCGCCCGAGGTGGAATTTTTTCTGGTCCATAAAAATACCGACCCTGATTATGAGCTGATACCACCCAAGGGCCGATCAGGTAGACGTGAGGTGGCAAGGCTCTCTTACAGCATTGATGCCGTCGCTGAATTTGAAGACTTCGTTGAAGACATGTACGACTTTGCCGATCAACAAAAACTCGATGTCGATACGCTGATACACGAAAACGGTGCTGCCCAGCTCGAGATCAACTTTAACCATGGTGATCCCTTAGCCATGGCCGATCAGGTCTTCGTCTTTAAGCGCACGGTGCGCGAGACGGCTCAACGCTACGGCATGTACGCCACCTTTATGGCCAAGCCGATGCAGCGCGAGCCCGGATCAGCACTGCATTTGCATCAAAGTGTGCTTGACCTAGAAACCGGCAAAAATATTTTCACCACGCCCGACGGTAAGCCGAGTCAGGCGATGATGGAGTATATGGCTGGTTTGCAGCGCTACACGCCCGAGCTGATTAGCTTCTATGCGCCTAACGTCAACTCCTATCGTCGTTTGGCGCCGGATATTTCTGCCCCGATTAATTTGAGCTGGGGATTTGATAATCGCACGACGGCGTTTCGGGTGCCCAATTCTGATGCCGCGAATTTGCGCATTGAAAATCGCTTTCCCGGTGTTGATGCGAATCCTTACTTGGCGATCACGGCAACGCTCGCCAGCGGCTTGTTAGGCATGCGTCAGCATTTGCAGCCGACGGCACCGCACCAAGGCACTGCCAATGAGGATAGTGTCGGCGTGGCGCGAACATTGGAGGAGGGCGTGCGTAAGCTCAATGATACCCCCGAGTTACAGGCAATGATTGGCGAGCTGTTTATGCGCGCCTATGCAGCCGTGAAGCTCGATGAGTTTGAGGAGTTTAATCGCGTCATCAGTTCTTGGGAGCGTGAGCATCTATTGCTCCAAGTGTGATCCGAGCACACATGAATCAAAATATTGAAGTGTGCGATGGCGTATGAGTGAGTCAGTGGTGCCTTATCAACTCTATCGGTGGGTGAAGTATTTTGTTTACGCCATGCTGTCGCTCAATATTTGGTTTTTTTTAGCCGAAGAGCTGACCAGTGCTCAATTTGCACTCGAGGCGGATGACAGCGCCGTCATGGGCGTCCAGTTATTTTCCGCGACGCTGGATACCGTTGCATGGGTGATTTTACTGCTGCTATTTGAAGCCGAGACCGCGGTGATACCAGACCATCGCTTGAGGGGACTGCTCCGGTTTGTCATTCACGCCGTGCGCATGCTGTGTACGCTGGCCATTTGTTTGGCTTTTTTAGGGTATATCGCCGAGTGGAGAACCTTGCTGTCTAGCCTGCCGATGACGCAGACAGCGTGTAGCCTGGTTTCGGATAACTGGGTGGTGATGCTCAAGCTCGATGAGTTTATCCCGCTGACCGTCGATAACTGTGCTCAGTTGGGAGCTGATACGAGAAGGGTATCCGGGTTGGAGCATGTTCTGGCGGCGCCTGCTGGCTTAGTGGCCGCGCAGCGATTAGCACTGGTCGATGTGATCAATTCTGGGGCATGGATCTTAGTGGTGGTGTTGCTCGAGATCGATGTCAGAGTGCTGACACGATGGGACGAGATTTCTCGATTCGCAGTACACAGTTGGAAGAGCGTCAAAGTCGTGCTGTACACAACGCTCATCGTCGCCGCCATTTTTTGGGGCTTTAAGGGTAACTTCCTCGATTTCTGGGACGCCGCGCTCTGGCTATTTGCCTTTGTGTTTATCGAGCTGAACGTGTTCGAGTGGCAGCAGGAAATTCGCGATGACCCTCCTAGTGCTCAACCTAACGGCTGACTGAGCCATTAGCCGATTCGGCTCTGTGCTGGGCCAAGTACTGGG